>NZ_ANKP01000221.1:0-24422 GCF_000319775.1 Cupriavidus sp. HMR-1 | reverse complement strand
CGATTTGAACGCAGGCCGTAAAAGCTCTGAAATCAGGCTTTAGCAGCCCAAAACTGGCTGCCGAGGCGGCTCTCCGAGACCCCTATAGGGTGAGAGCGTCGATTTCAGATCGATGATTCTGGTTCCTCTGGAGCCGCCGCAAGCGGATCTTCAGTGGGCCTCCTGGCAATCCGCAAAGTCGCTGACCGCAATGGAAAGTGCTTGACAGCCAAGGTAGGTTGCACCATAATCACAAGTTCTCTGCGGAGAGGTGCCCGAGTGGCTAAAGGGGGCAGACTGTAAATCTGTTGGCTTACGCCTACGCTGGTTCGAATCCAGCCCTCTCCACCAGAATGCAAGGCAGCAACCAGGCGAAAGCCGGTGAAGCAGGAAGTAACCGGGCGGGTGTAGCTCAATGGTAGAGCAGAAGCCTTCCAAGCTTACGACGAGGGTTCGATTCCCTTCACCCGCTCCAGCCTACCGGTTGCCGCCAGAGAAGTAAGTCAAGTTTCGCCCATGTGGCTCAGTGGTAGAGCACTCCCTTGGTAAGGGAGAGGTCGGCAGTTCGATCCTGCCCATGGGCACCATCAATCCCGCACTGGCAATTGCTACCGAGACAGGAGTCGCGAAATGGCAAAGGAAAAGTTCGAGCGGACCAAGCCGCACGTGAACGTAGGTACGATTGGTCACGTTGACCACGGCAAGACGACGCTGACGGCAGCGATTGCCACGGTGCTGGCAGCCAAGTTCGGTGGCGCAGCCAAGAAGTACGACGAAATCGACGCAGCGCCGGAAGAGAAGGCACGCGGCATCACGATCAACACCGCGCACGTGGAATACGAGACGGCCAACCGTCACTACGCCCACGTTGACTGCCCGGGCCACGCTGACTATGTGAAGAACATGATCACGGGCGCTGCGCAGATGGACGGCGCGATTCTGGTGTGCTCGGCCGCTGACGGCCCGATGCCGCAGACGCGTGAGCACATCCTGCTGGCCCGTCAGGTTGGCGTGCCGTACATCATCGTGTTCCTGAACAAGTGCGACATGGTGGACGACGCCGAGCTGCTCGAGCTGGTGGAAATGGAAGTGCGCGAGCTGCTGTCGAAGTACGAATTCCCGGGCGACGACACGCCGATCATCAAGGGTTCGGCCAAGCTGGCGCTGGAAGGCGACAAGGGCGAACTGGGTGAAGTGGCAATCATGAACCTGGCCGACGCGCTGGACACGTACATCCCGACGCCGGAGCGCGCTGTGGACGGTACGTTCCTGATGCCGGTGGAAGACGTGTTCTCGATCTCGGGCCGCGGTACCGTGGTGACCGGTCGTATCGAGCGTGGCGTGATCAAGGTCGGTGAAGAAATCGAAATCGTGGGTATCCGCCCGACGGTGAAGACGATCTGCACGGGCGTGGAAATGTTCCGCAAGCTGCTGGATCAAGGCCAGGCTGGTGACAACGTTGGTCTGCTGCTGCGCGGCACGAAGCGCGAAGACGTGGAGCGTGGTCAAGTTCTGTGCAAGCCGGGCTCGATCAAGCCGCACACGCACTTCACGGGTGAGGTGTACATTCTGTCGAAGGACGAAGGTGGTCGTCACACGCCGTTCTTCAACAACTACCGCCCGCAGTTCTATTTCCGTACGACCGACGTGACTGGCTCGATCGAGCTGCCGAAGGACAAGGAAATGGTCATGCCGGGTGACAACGTGTCGATCACCGTCAAGCTGATCGCCCCGATCGCCATGGAAGAAGGTCTGCGCTTCGCTATCCGCGAAGGTGGCCGTACCGTCGGCGCCGGCGTTGTGGCAAAGATCCTCGACTAAGTATTAGTCGAACTGGCGAACGCGGCATCAACCGGCCGCGTTCGTTTGCCAGAGGGGTTGGCAATGCCAACCCAAAGTTGTTCTAGGGGTATAGCTCAACTGGCAGAGCGTCGGTCTCCAAAACCGAAGGTTGGGGGTTCGATTCCCTCTGCCCCTGCCAAATCAATCAGCCGCGTCGCGAGGGGTAATCGTGACGCGGCTTAGTCTCGTTTGCGAAACATGGCCAATCCCAATGTCGAAACCGTAGGCGCCTCGAGCGGCAAGTGGCTGCTCGGCGTGGCGGTGCTCCTGGTGGTTGCCGGGGTCATCGGCTTCTACGCGCTCGCGCAGCAGCCCTCGTATGTACGAGGTGCCGCGCTGTTCGCCGGTATCGCAGCTGGCGTGGTTGTCGCGCTGCTGTCGGCACCGGGCAAGGACTTCGTGGGATTCGCCCGTGAATCGTATCGGGAAGTTCGCAAGGTCGTCTGGCCGACGCGCAAGGAAGCCGGTCAGATGACCGGCCTTGTGTTCGTCTTCGTCGTCATCATGGCGCTGTTCCTGTGGTCGGCTGACAAGCTCATCGAGTGGGTGATTTTCTCCCTCGTGCTGGGCTGGAAATAAGAGGTAGCACATGACTGATAACGCTCAGCAGGAAACCACCGCCGCGGAATCGCCTTCGTCGAAGAAGCGCTGGTATGTGGTGCACGCCTACTCCGGTATGGAGAAGAGTGTGCAGCGCGCGCTGCAGGAGCGCATCGAGCGCGCCGAGATGCAGGACAAGTTTGGCCGCATCTTGGTGCCTTCGGAAGAAGTCGTCGAGATCAAGGGCGGCCACAAATCTGTGACCGAGCGTCGTTTCTTCCCTGGCTATGTGCTGGTGGAAATGGAAATGACCGACGAGACCTGGCACCTGGTGAAGAACACCAGCAAGGTGACTGGCTTCGTTGGCGGTGCGCGTAATCGCCCGAGCCCGATTTCCCAGCGGGAAGTCGACAAGATCATGACCCAGATGCAGGAAGGGGTCGAGAAGCCGCGTCCCAAGACGCTGTTCGAAGTGGGCGAAATGGTCCGTGTCAAGGACGGCCCGTTCACTGACTTCAACGGCAACGTCGAGGAAGTGAACTACGAAAAGTCGCGCCTGCGCGTGACGGTCACGATCTTCGGACGCGCAACGCCGGTCGAACTCGAGTTCGGCCAGGTCGAGAAGGTTTAAGCATTTTTGGCTGCTGGCGTCGCAAGACAGGCAGCAGCCAGGATAGGGTGCCCGCAAGGTGTGCCCAAGAGGAGCGTGAGGTTGTGCCGATTGGCATGGCGATAGCGCGTTACGACTCAACAGGATCTGATTCCAAAGGAACGGATCCGGATTGGAGTAAAGATGGCCAAGAAGATTATTGGCTTTATCAAGCTGCAAATCCCGGCTGGTAAAGCAAATCCCTCCCCGCCCGTTGGTCCCGCACTGGGTCAGCGTGGTCTGAACATCATGGAGTTCTGCAAGGCGTTCAACGCGCAGACTCAGGGCATGGAACCTGGTCTGCCGGTGCCGGTGGTGATTACCGCCTACGCCGACAAGAGCTTCACCTTCGTGATGAAGTCGCCGCCGGCGACCGTGCTGATCAAGAAGGCAGCAGGCATCACCAAGGGTTCGGCGAAGCCCCATACCGACAAGGTTGGCAAGATCACCCGCGCCCAGGCTGAAGAAATCGCCAAGGCCAAGAACGCTGACCTCACCGCTGCTGACCTCGACGCCGCCGTGCGTACGATCGCTGGTTCGGCGCGTTCGATGGGCATCACCGTGGAGGGTCTGTAAATGGCTAAGGTTTCCAAGCGCGTCGCCGCCAACAAGGCGAAGATCGAGCGTACCAAGTTCTACCCGATCGACGAGGCTCTGAGCCTGGTCAAGAGCTGCGCTTCGGCAAAGTTCGACGAGTCGATCGACGTGGCCGTGCAACTGGGCATCGACGCCAAGAAGTCGGACCAGGTCGTGCGTGGTTCCGTGGTGCTGCCGGCTGGTACCGGCAAGTCGGTTCGCGTTGCCGTGTTCGCCCAGGGCGAGAAGGCTGAAGCCGCCAAGGCCGCCGGTGCTGACGTGGTCGGCATGGAAGACCTGGCCGAGCAAGTCAAGGCCGGTAACCTGAACTTCGATATCGTGATCGCTTCGCCGGACACGATGCGTATCGTTGGTACGCTGGGTCAGATCCTCGGCCCGCGTGGCCTGATGCCGAACCCGAAGGTTGGCACCGTGACGCCGGACGTAGCCCAGGCCGTGAAGAACGCCAAGGCTGGTCAGGTTCAGTTCCGTGTCGACAAGGCCGGTATCATCCACGCCACCATCGGTCGTCGCTCGTTCGAAGACACCGCGCTGAAGAGCAATCTGAGCGCCCTGCTGGAAGCCCTGGTCAAGGCCAAGCCGGCTACGAGCAAGGGTGTCTACCTGCGCAAGATCGCTGTGTCGTCCACGATGGGCGTTGGCGTTCGCGTCGAACAGACTTCGCTGTCGGCCTGAGCTGACGGCAATCACTTGACCGGAACCCGATAACACCGGTCAGGGCAGGAATTGAAGATCTCGGCATCGCCGGGATCGTCTCCGGAGCCGAGGGGCAAAGGAGCATGGCTTTGGGCAGTGGCGCCCGTTGCGCGGAATGCGCGGCAGGTGCTGCTGGTTATCAAAGACCGCTGGTGTTCACACTGCAGCATTTCGGCAGCGTGGACTTAATCGGTCGGTACTTGCGGGGCACGCACGCCCCGATGTGAGCCGGCCCGCCAGCGCAGATGGCGCACCCGAAGGGATTGATGAAGCTGGGCATGACCCGGCCGATTCGGGCCAATCGGACGCCGTTCGTTTGGACTGATGTGTCTGTACCAGGTCCGCCTGGTGTATTCGCATCGTTTTGGAGCTTAACCGTGCCACTCAATATTGAAGATAAGAAGGCCGTCGTAGCTGAGGTTTCGGCGCAAGTCGCCAAGGCTCAGACCATCGTCGTGGCCGAATATCGCGGCATCACGGTTGGCGATCTGACCAAGCTGCGTGCTACCGCTCGTACGCAAGGCGTGTACCTGCGTGTTCTGAAGAACACGCTGGCCCGCCGTGCCGTCGAAGGTACGCCGTTTGCAGGCCTCGCAGAGCAAATGACCGGTCCGCTGATCTACGGTATTTCCGAAGATGCAGTGTCGTCGGCCAAGGTTCTGAACGACTTTGCCAAGACCAACGATAAGCTGGTCCTGCGCGCAGGGTCGTACAACGGCAACGTTCTCGATGCTGGCGCCGTCAAGGCCCTGGCTTCGATCCCGAGCCGTGACGAACTGATCGCTCAGCTGCTTGGCGTGATGCAGGCGCCGGTGTCGGGCTTTGCCCGCCTGCTGGCTGCAGTTGCCGCCAAGAAGGCAGAAGGTGCTCCCGCGGAAGCGGAAGCCCCGGCCGCCTGAGCCGTCGCATAGACAGATCGCATTACCGATCCCGAATCAAATCTAGTAGGAGTAATCCAAATGGCAATCACTAAAGACGACATCCTGGAAGCCGTTGGCGCGATGTCCGTGATGGAACTGAACGACCTGGTCAAGGCGTTCGAAGAGAAGTTTGGCGTGTCGGCTGCTGCCATGGCTGTGGCTGCTGCCCCGGGCGCTGGCGGTGCTGCCGCTGCTGAAGAAAAGACCGAGTTCAACGTGATTCTGGCCGAAGTCGGCTCGAACAAGGTTGGCGTGATCAAGGCCGTGCGCGAAATCACCGGTCTGGGTCTGAAGGAAGCCAAGGACCTGGTCGATGGCGCACCGAAGCCCGTCAAGGAAGGCGTGGACAAGGCTACCGCCGACGACGCGAAGAAGAAGCTGGAAGACGCTGGCGCCAAGGTCGACGTCAAGTAAGTGGTACCACGCGTGCCCCCGGGCACGCGGATGGGGCTGGCAAAGGGAAATTCCCGGCGCCAGCCTTTTTGCGCTTCTGTGGGGTGTGTTGAATGATTCACCCAAACGGCGCAAAGGCGAGCGAAATACGCAGAAATGTGCGGCAAGATATGCTTGGCACGCGACAATTGTTCGCGGCTTCAGCAGAAGCCAAACATCAGTGGCACACTAGGTGGTTGCTGATGTTTGTCTTCTGAACCGACTGCAGAAGACAAGTTTGGTCGGGTGTCCCCCGGGCGAGTACAGGCATTGCGCCGTGCAATGACCACACCGCCCGCAGCGTGCGGGCACCGTCAGCCAGAGGTTGGTAGCGGCCAACCGCCAAATCCCCTCCCAGTCGCTGAACACCTCAGGTGTTGGCCAGGTCCAGCCAGCCCTGCGATGATTCGGAGATCCCATGGCGTACAGCTTCACCGAAAAGAAGCGCATTCGCAAATCCTTTGCGAAGCGTGCGACGGTTCATCAGGTTCCATTCCTGCTTGCCACACAGATTGAATCCTACACCCAGTTTTTGCAAGCGGAAACGCCGCCCGCGCGTCGCAAGAGCGAAGGTCTGCAGGCCGCTTTCAACGCGATTTTCCCCATCTCCTCCCATAACGGGCTTGCCCGTATGGAGTTTGTCTCGTATCACCTGTCCAACCCGCCGTTCGACGTCAAGGAATGCCAGCAGCGTGGCCTGACGTTCCACTCGGCGCTGCGCGCGAAGGTTCGCCTGATCATCAACGATCGTGAGAATCCGGGCAAGGTGAAGGAAGTGAAGGAACAGGAAGTCTACATGGGCGAAATTCCGCTCATGACTTCGACCGGCTCCTTCGTCATCAACGGCACCGAGCGTGTCATCGTCAGCCAGCTGCACCGTTCGCCGGGCGTGTTCTTCGAGCACGACAAGGGCAAGACGCACAGCTCGGGCAAGCTGCTGTTCTCGGCACGGATCATTCCGTACCGTGGCTCGTGGCTCGACTTCGAATTCGATCCGAAGGACATCCTGTACTTCCGCGTCGACCGTCGCCGCAAGATGCCGGTGACGATCCTGCTGAAGTCGATCGGCCTGACGCCGGAACAGATCCTGGCGCACTTCTTCGTGTTCGACAATTTCACGCTGCAGAGCGAAGGCGCGCAACTCGAGTTCGTGCCCGAGCGTCTGCGCGGCGAAGTCGCGCGCTTCGACATCGTCGACAAGAATGGTCGCGTGGTCGTCGAGAAGGACAAGCGGATCAACGCCAAGCACATCCGTGATCTGGACTCCGCCGGTACCAAGCTGATCAGCGTGCCGGAAGACTACCTGCTGGGTCGCGTCCTGGCGAAGAACATCATTGATCCGGACACCGGTGAAGTGATCGCCAACGCCAACGACGAGTTGACCGAGACGCTGCTGGAAAACCTGCGCGAAGCCGGCGTCAAGGACATCCAGACGCTGTACACGAACGACCTGGACCAGGGTCCGTACATCTCCCAAACGCTGCGTGCGGACGACACCGCGGACCAGACGGCCGCGCGTATCGCCATCTACCGCATGATGCGCCCGGGCGAGCCGCCCACCGAGGACGCCGTGGAAGCGCTGTTCCAGCGCCTGTTCTACAGCGAGGAATCGTACGACCTGTCGCGCGTTGGCCGCATGAAGGTCAACAGCCGTCTGTCGCGCCCGAGCGGCGAAGGCAGCATGGTGCTGCAGGACGAGGACATCCTCGAGACGATCAAGATCCTGGTGAACCTGCGTAACGGTAAGGGTGAAGTCGATGATATCGACCACCTGGGCAACCGTCGTGTGCGTTGCGTCGGCGAACTGGCCGAGAACCAGTTCCGTGCCGGCCTGTCGCGCGTGGAGCGCGCCGTCAAGGAGCGTCTGGGCCAGGCCGAGACCGAGAACTTGATGCCGCACGACCTGATCAACTCGAAGCCGATTTCGTCGGCGATTCGCGAGTTCTTCGGTTCGTCGCAGCTGTCGCAGTTCATGGACCAGACCAACCCGCTGTCGGAAATCACCCACAAGCGCCGTGTTTCGGCTCTTGGCCCGGGCGGTCTGACGCGCGAGCGCGCCGGCTTTGAAGTCCGAGACGTGCACCCGACTCACTATGGTCGCGTGTGCCCGATCGAAACGCCGGAAGGCCCGAACATTGGTCTGATCAACTCGCTGGCACTGTACGCCCGCCTGAACGAGTACGGCTTCCTGGAAACGCCGTACCGCAAGGTGGAAAACAGCAAGCTGACCGACCAGGTGGATTACCTGTCGGCCATCGAGGAAGGCAAGTACGTGGTGGCGCAGGCCAACGCGACCGTTGACGCCGAAGGCAACCTCATCGACGAACTGGTGTCGGCGCGTGAAGGTTCCGAGCGTGAAACGCGTATGGTCACGCCGGACCGCGTTCAGTACATCGACGTGGCGCCGTCGCAGATCGTGTCGGCCGCTGCATCGCTGGTGCCGTTCCTGGAACACGATGACGCGAACCGTGCACTGATGGGCGCGAACATGCAGCGTCAGGCCGTGCCTTGCCTGCGTCCGGACAAGCCGCTGGTTGGTACCGGCATCGAGCGTACCGTGGCCGTTGACTCGGGCACGGCCGTTCAGGCAACGCGTGGTGGCGTGGTGGATTACGTCGACGCAATGCGTGTGGTGATCCGCGTGAACGATGACGAAGCCGTAGCCGGTGAAGTCGGCGTGGACATCTACAACCTGATCAAGTACACGCGTTCGAACCAGAACACCAACATCAACCAGCGTCCGATGGTGAAGGTTGGCGATATCGTCGCCCGTGGCGACGTGATCGCCGACGGCGCATCGACCGACCTGGGCGAGCTGGCGCTGGGCCAGAACATGCTGGTCGCGTTCATGCCGTGGAACGGCTACAACTTCGAGGATTCGATCCTGATCTCGGAGCGTGTGGTTGCCGAAGACCGCTACACCTCGATCCACATCGAGGAACTGTCGGTCGTCGCCCGCGACACGAAGCTCGGACCTGAAGAAATCACGCGCGACATCTCGAACCTGGCCGAAGCGCAACTGGCGCGTCTGGACGAGTCGGGCATCACGTACATTGGCGCGGAAGTCGAAGCTGGTGACGTGCTGGTGGGCAAGGTCACGCCGAAGGGCGAAACCCAGCTCACGCCGGAAGAGAAGCTGCTGCGCGCGATCTTCGGCGAGAAGGCTTCGGACGTGAAGGACACGTCGCTGCGCGTGCCGTCGGGCATGAGCGGTATCGTGATCGACGTGCAGGTCTTCACGCGTGAAGGCGTGACGCGCGACAAGCGCGCCCAGTCGATCATCGACGACGAACTGAAGCGCTACCGTCTGGACCTGAACGACCAGCTCCGTATCGTGGAAGGCGACGCGTTCCAGCGTCTGGAGCGCATGCTGCTCGACAAGACCGTCAACGGCGGTCCGAAGAAGCTGGCGAAGGGTGCCAAGCTGACCCGCGAGTACCTGGCCGACCTGGACAAGTACCACTGGTTCGACATCCGTCCGGCCGACGAGGAAGTGGCTGCCCAGCTCGAAGCGGTGAAGGAAGCCATCGAGCAAAAGCGTCACGAGTTCGACCTGGCCTTCGAAGAGAAGCGCAAGAAGCTGACGCAGGGCGACGAACTGCCGCCGGGCGTGATCAAGATGGTCAAGGTGTACCTGGCCGTCAAGCGTCGCCTGCAGCCTGGCGACAAGATGGCAGGCCGTCACGGTAACAAGGGTGTCGTGTCGAAGATCGTTCCGATCGAAGACATGCCGTACATGGCCGACGGTACGCCGGCGGACATCGTGCTGAACCCGCTGGGCGTGCCTTCGCGGATGAACGTGGGTCAGATTCTGGAAACCCACCTGGGCTGGGCCGCTCGCGGTCTGGGCCAGCGTATCGGCGACATGCTCAAGGCTTCGGCCAAGGCGCAGGAACTCCGTCCGCTGCTCGCGCAGATCTACAACGAGAGTGGCAAGGCCGAAGACCTGGATAGCCTGAGCGACGCCGAAGTGCTGGAACTGGCGGGCAACCTGAAGAAGGGTGTTCCGTTCGCCACGCCGGTGTTCGATGGCGCGCACGAAGCGGAAATCCGCCGCATGCTCGACCTGGCCTACCCGGACGATATCGCGAAGGAACGCGGCCTGACGGCATCGAAGCAGCAGGTCACGCTGCACGATGGCCGTACCGGCGAAGCGTTCGAGCGTCCGGTCACGCTGGGTGTGATGCACATGCTGAAGCTGCACCACTTGGTCGACGACAAGATGCACGCCCGTTCCACCGGCCCGTACTCGCTGGTGACGCAGCAGCCGCTGGGCGGTAAGGCCCAGTTCGGTGGCCAGCGTTTCGGTGAGATGGAAGTGTGGGCACTGGAAGCCTACGGCGCATCGTACGTGCTGCAGGAAATGCTGACGGTTAAGTCTGATGACGTGAACGGCCGTACGAAGGTGTACGAGAACATCGTCAAGGGCGAGCACTCGATCGACGCCGGCATGCCGGAATCGTTCAACGTGCTGGTGAAGGAAATCCGCTCGCTGGGTATCGACATCGACCTGGATCGCTACTGATCCGGACGACGAGGGTGCCGGCCGAGGCCGGTGCCCACCAGTGAGTGGTTTCCCACAGAATTGAATGCCGCTGCTCCGGACGAATTCCGGACCGGCGGCGAAACAAGGAGTTGCAATGAAAGCATTGCTCGATCTCTTTAAGCAGGTTCAGCAGGAAGAGCAGTTCGACGCGATCAAGATCGGCTTGGCCTCGCCCGAGAAGATCCGTTCGTGGTCGTACGGTGAAGTGAAGAAGCCGGAAACGATCAACTACCGTACGTTCAAGCCGGAACGCGACGGCCTGTTCTGCGCCAAGATCTTTGGCCCGATCAAGGACTACGAGTGCCTGTGCGGCAAGTACAAGCGCCTGAAGCACCGTGGCGTGATCTGCGAGAAGTGCGGCGTGGAAGTGACGCTGGCCAAGGTGCGCCGCGAGCGCATGGGCCACATCGAACTGGCTGCTCCGACCGCTCACATCTGGTTCCTGAAGTCGCTGCCGTCGCGTCTGGGCATGGTGCTCGACATGACGCTGCGCGACATCGAACGCGTGCTGTACTTCGAAGCGTTCGTGGTGCTGGAACCCGGCATGACTCCGCTCAAGAAGAGCCAGATCATGTCGGAAGACGATTACATCGCGAAGTGCGATGAATACGGCGAAGGCGAATTCGTGGCGATGATGGGTGCCGAGGGCATCCGTGAACTGCTGCGCGGCATCGACATCGAAAAGCAGATCGAACAGATCCGCGCCGAGCTGCAGGCCACCGGTTCCGAAGCCAAGATCAAGAAGTTCGCCAAGCGCCTGAAGGTGCTCGAGGCGTTCCAGCGCTCGGGCATCAAGCCCGAGTGGATGATCCTGGAAGTCCTGCCGGTGCTGCCGCCCGAACTGCGTCCGCTGGTTCCGCTCGATGGCGGCCGTTTCGCCACGTCGGACCTGAACGACCTGTATCGCCGCGTCATCAACCGTAACAACCGTCTGAAGCGCCTGCTGGAGCTGAAGGCCCCTGAAATCATCGTGCGCAACGAAAAGCGCATGCTGCAGGAAGCCGTCGACTCGCTGCTGGACAACGGTCGCCGCGGTAAGGCGATGACCGGCGCCAACAAGCGTCCGCTGAAGTCGCTGGCCGAAATGATCAAGGGTAAGGGCGGTCGTTTCCGTCAGAACCTGCTGGGCAAGCGCGTGGACTACTCGGGCCGTTCGGTCATCGTGGTGGGCCCGACGCTGAAGCTGCATCAGTGCGGTCTGCCCAAGCTGATGGCGCTCGAGCTGTTCAAGCCGTTCATCTTCCACAAGCTGGAAACGATGGGCATCGCCACGACGATCAAGGCTGCCAAGAAGGAAGTGGAAAGCCAGACGCCGGTGGTGTGGGACATCCTGGAAGAGGTGATCCGCGAGCATCCGGTGATGCTGAACCGCGCGCCGACGCTGCACCGTCTGGGTATCCAGGCGTTCGAGCCGGTGCTGATCGAAGGCAAGGCAATCCAGCTCCACCCGCTGGTCTGCGCCGCGTTCAACGCCGACTTCGACGGTGACCAGATGGCCGTTCACGTGCCGCTGTCGCTGGAAGCCCAGATGGAAGCCCGCACGCTGATGCTGGCGTCGAACAACGTGCTGTTCCCGGCCAACGGCGATCCGTCGATCGTGCCGTCGCAAGACGTGGTGCTGGGTCTGTACTACACGACCCGCGACAAGATCAACGGCAAGGGTGAAGGCATGACCTTCGCTGATATCAGCGAAGTCATCCGCGCCTACGAGAACAAGGAAGTCGAGCTTGCATCGCGCGTGAACGTCCGTATCACCGAGTACGAAGTGGTGAACAAGGACGCCGACGGCGACGCACGTTTCGCACCCAAGATCACGCTGCAGGCCACCACGGTCGGCCGCGCGATCCTGTCCGAGATCCTGCCGAAGGGCCTGCCGTTCTCGGTGCTGAACAAGCCGCTGAAGAAGAAGGAAATCTCGCGCCTGATCAACACCGCGTTCCGTAAGTGCGGTCTGCGCGAAACCGTGATCTTCGCTGACAAGCTGCTGCAGTCGGGCTTCCGCCTGGCGACGCGCGCCGGTATCTCGATCGCGATCGACGACATGCTGGTGCCGCCGCAGAAGGAGAAGATCATCTCCGACGCAGCCGCCAAGGTGAAGGAATACGACAAGCAGTACATGTCGGGTCTGGTGACGGACCAGGAGCGTTACAACAACGTCGTGGATATCTGGGGTGCCGCTGGTGACCAGGTGGGCAAGGCGATGATGGAGCAGCTCCAGCACGAAGACGTGGTCGACCGCACCGGCGCGACGGTCAAGCAGGAGTCGTTCAACTCGATCTACATGATGGCTGACTCGGGTGCTCGCGGTAGCGCGGCCCAGATTCGTCAGCTGGCCGGTATGCGTGGCCTGATGGCCAAGCCGGACGGCTCGATCATTGAAACGCCGATTACGGCGAACTTCCGTGAAGGCCTGAACGTTCTGCAGTACTTCATCTCGACCCACGGTGCACGTAAGGGTCTGGCGGATACGGCACTGAAGACCGCGAACTCGGGTTACCTGACCCGTCGTCTGGTCGACGTGACGCAGGATCTGGTGGTGGTGGAAGACGATTGCGGTACCTCCAACGGCGTGGCCATGAAGGCCCTGGTCGAAGGCGGTGAAGTGATCGAAGCCCTGCGCGACCGTATCCTGGGCCGTGTGACCGTGGCCGACGTGGTGAACCCTGAAACCCAGGAAACCGCGATCGAGACCGGCACGCTGCTGGACGAAGACCTGGTCGAGCTGATCGACGCCATCGGCGTGGACGAAGTGAAGGTGCGTACTCCGCTGTCGTGCGATACGCGCTACGGCCTGTGCGGCAAGTGCTATGGCCGTGACCTCGGCCGCGGTGTGCTGGTGAACTCCGGCGAAGCGGTGGGTGTGATCGCCGCACAGTCGATCGGTGAGCCGGGTACCCAGCTGACCATGCGTACGTTCCACATCGGTGGTGCGGCATCGCGTGCGGCAGTGGCATCGAGCGTGGAAGCGAAGGCAACCGGTACCGTGCGTTTCACGGCGACCATGCGTTACGTTACCAACACGAAGGGTGAGCTGATCGTCATTTCGCGTTCGGGCGAAGCGCTGATCACCGACGACCACGGCCGCGAGCGCGAGCGCCACAAGATCCCTTACGGCGCTACGCTGCTCGTGCAAGACGGCCAGGCCATCAAGGCTGGTACGCAGCTGGCCACGTGGGACGCCCTGACGCGCCCGATCGTGTCGGAGTACACCGGCACGACCAAGTTCGAGAACGTCGAAGAAGGCGTGACCGTCGCCAAGCAGATGGACGAAGTCACCGGCCTGTCGACCCTCGTGGTAATCGACGCCAAGCGCCGCACGGCTGCCACCAAGGGTCTGCGCCCGCAGGTGAAGCTGCTCGACGCGAACAACCAGGAAGTGAAGATCCCGGGCACGGACCACTCCGTGACCATCGGCTTCCAGGTGGGCGCGCTGATTACCGTGAAGGACGGCCAGCAGGTGCACGTGGGTGAAGTGCTCGCACGTATCCCGACCGAGTCGCAGAAGACCCGTGACATTACCGGTGGTCTGCCGCGAGTGGCCGAGCTGTTCGAAGCACGTTCGCCGAAGGACGCCGCCGTGCTGGCGGAAGTCACCGGTACCGTGTCGTTCGGCAAGGACACCAAGGGCAAGCAGCGCCTGGTGATTACGGACCTGGACGGCAACGCCCACGAGTTCCTGATCGCCAAGGAAAAGCAGGTGCTGGTGCACGACGGCCAAGTGGTGAACAAGGGCGAAATGATCGTGGAAGGTCCGGCGGATCCGCACGACATCCTGCGCCTGAAGGGCATCGAAGAGCTGGCGCACTACATCGTGGACGAAGTGCAGGACGTGTACCGTCTGCAGGGCGTGAAGATCAACGACAAGCACATCGAAGTGATTGTTCGTCAGATGCTGCGCCGTGTGCAGATCGCCGATGTGGGCGACACCAAGTTCATCCCGGGTGAACAGGTGGAGCGTTCGGAACTGCTCGACGAGAACGATCGTGTGATCGCCGATGGCAAGCGTCCGGCCACGCACGAGAACCTGCTGCTGGGTATTACGAAGGCGTCGCTGTCGACCGACAGCTTCATCTCGGCTGCATCGTTCCAGGAAACGACGCGCGTGCTGACCGAGGCCGCGATCATGGGCAAGACCGATGACCTGCGTGGTCTGAAGGAAAACGTGATCGTGGGTCGTCTGATCCCGGCCGGTACCGGCCTGGCCTATCACCGTGCCCGCAAGGCACGCGAGGCTGCCGAGCGCGAACGCGCACAGGCGATCAGCGACGAAGAGCAATCGCTCTTCATCGAGCCGCCGGTTGTGCAAGCGACCGAAGGCGAGGGCGACGCAGTCTGATCGGCATCACGCCAAGCAGTACAGCTGTATAGAAAACCCGGCTCACCCGAGCCGGGTTTTTTTTGCTTCCGCGTTTCCGTGCGAGCCGGAAACTTGCGCGACGTCAGGAAATCGACCAACGATGGATGCTACGTTCGGCCGGAACGATTCTCATCACGCCAACCAAAGCCCATGCAGCCTCCATTGCCCGTTTCTCGCATTCCGCCAAGCCATCGAATTGTCCGTGGACTCGCGATTGCCGGGAGCTTGATGCTGTCTTTGACGCAGGCGGTAGCCGAAGAGGCCTTCTGGCTCGATCTGTCGACCAGCCAGCCGGGCGCCACGGTGGAGGACCATCGCCGTCAGCGGTTCGAGGAACACTATGATTGCCTCTCGGGCCGCGGCAATGCGCACCTGTGCGAACGGCTCGAGGATCAGGCGCGCCAAGGCCAGAAGGATGTGCTGCGTCAGAGCGCATCGCCGGCCCCGCTAACTCCGCCGGTTGACCCAGACGAATTCCAGCGGCAAGTCATACCGTTGCCGGGGGGGCGCTGACTGCAGCGGCGCCCACGGCAGTCGTTCCCCAACCCGCCAACCGTACCCATCACCTTTCAGTTTCCATCCCCTGCGCGCCGTCACCCGACGGAACAGACTTCCATTGTTGCTGCGCGATTGCGCGGGGTACTTGGAGTCTGGTCCATGTTCGGAAGAACGATGCTGTTTGTCACGTTGACCGGTGTGTCGTCGGCCATCTCGGCCATGACTGCCGAGGAGATAACGCGCGCCGACGCGCTCTATCAGGCCAACTGTGCGGTGTGTCACTCGGCGAGCCGGGGCGGGTATGTGGGGCCCGCCTTGCACAAGGACCGCCTTGTGCAGAGCGCGGCTGCGTTACGCGGCACGATCATGACTGGTATCCCCGACACGCTGATGCCGCCGTTCCACTCGCGCCTGCCCGATGCGGACATTCATCTGCTGGCGGAGTACATCCATTCGCAGCCGGTCAGCAAGCCGGAATGGTCGATGAAGCAGGCCCAGGACAGCCTGGAAGTGCTGATCGACGAGAAGACGCTCCCGTCGAAGCCGACTTACAAGATCGACTCGGTCTACGACCTGATGGTGGTCATGGCCCGCGGACGCTATGGCCGGGGAACGGGTTCCGATAACGCCAAGACGGTGTTCCTCAACGGCAAGACCAATCAGGTGGTTGGCGAGATCGCTACACCGATTGCGCCGCACATCATGGATTTCAGCCCGGTCAATGAGCGATGGGCGTGGCTCAAGAGCGACGATGGCTACGTCTATAAGATCGACCTTTACTCGCTCAAGGTTGTGCGCAAGATCAAGACGGGTTTGACGGGGCCGGGCATTGCCGTGTCGAACGACGGCAAATGGCTGGCCGCCAGTTCATTCGTGCCAAATCTCGTCATGATCCTGAAGGCGGATACGCTCGAACCCGTGAAGCACCTTCGCCTGGAAGGCACGGACCCGGACGGCAAGTTCATTCAGTCGGCAGGTGGGCCGGTGATCGGCAGCCGGATCAACAACAAGTTCGCGCTGACGCTGCGCCAGGCGGGGCAGATCTGGATCGTGGATCCGGATCGAGAGGGGATGCCCGTCACCAAGCTCGAGAAGGTCGGACGCATGTTGCACGATACGTTCCTGACGCCGGATGGACGATATTCGATGGTGGCCTCATATGACGACAACAAGATCGTCGCCATCGATCTCAAGGAAGACAAGGTGGTTCGCGATATTCCTGCGGGCTGCCAGCCGCACGTTGGATCGGGCGCAGTGACGCCGATCGGTGGCCGAATGCTGGCTTTTGGTACCAACATCGGTAAGTGCGACAAGGGTGATGTGGTGACAGTCTGGGACACCAAGGATTTCTCGGTCGTGAAGAACATCCGCGTGGCTGGCCCGACCGAGTCGCCGGCAGCCCATCCTGACGCGCCGTATGTCGCGGTCGATATCGTCAGCAAGGACAAGAGGGCGTCCCAGATCCAGCTTATTGACAAGCAGACGCTTGAAGTCGTTCGCACGCTCGAAGCCGGTGGCCACGCGTTCTTCCCGGAGTACACCCGTGATGGCAAGTATCTGTACGTGAGCGCGGGCTACTACGGAGACCGGATTCGCATCTACGACAGCAAGACACTGGAATTGGTCGCCGAACACAAGATGGAAAGCCCCGCAGGCATCTTCTCGCGTGCCCGGACGCAATGGATCACCGTGGGCCTGCCGCCCACTCGCAAGAACTGATGGAGGAGTGACGCGATGACCGATTTTCGTTTGAACCGTAGCGCCGTCACGCTTGCATTGGTGCTGTTCTCGGTAGGCGTGCACGCCGAGACACCCAAGCTTGACGAGAAGGTGAAAGCTATCCTGCCGCTGTGTGCTTCTTGCCATGGCATCGATGGCATCAGCAGCGTTGGGCTGTACCCGAACCTATCGGGGCAGAAGCCCGAATACCTGGCAAAGCAGTTGCACGATTTCAAGGCTGGGCGCCGCAATGACCCTGTGATGCGGCCAATGGCCGAACCGCTGGATGATGCCGCGATCGATGCATTGTCGCGCTACTTCAGCAAGGTGAAGCCACCGAAGTAGTGGCTCGTGCGGTGGCGGGCTCCGCCACCGCATGCCTGAAGCGGGCAGTCAGCACGGATTTGAGCAGGCTCATCGCTTCGCCGATTTGCCTGGTCGTCAATGAGGCATAGCCAAACAGCACGACCCGATCGGTCTTCTCCGATGCATTCCCGCAGGCGGCTTCCGGCAGCGGGTAAAGGCGGATGCCGCTGGCCAGTGCGCACTGAACGATTTCGTCGGCGGGTGGGCTGTCGGTCGGGAGATGCAAGGCCAGGTGCATTCCGGTACTTGCCCCGCTGATCTGGCAATCGTCACCCCAGATACTGCGCAGGCCGGCCAGCAAGGCATCGCGCTGGGCGCGATATCTCCGGCGCAGTTTGTAGAGATGGCGACTGTAGTCCCCATACTCGAACAGACGCGCAAGCACTGCCTGCTCCAGCCACGGGCACCCATGATTCAGCAGGGCTTTTCGACGCGCCATTGCGTCGGCGAGCCTTGGGGGGCAGACCATGAAACCAAGACGGAGCCCTGGACCCAGCACTTTCGAGAAGGTACCCACATAAACGACGCGTGTGGGATCGAGTGCGGCCAGTGGCGGGAGCAGCGCGCTGTCATAGGCGAAGTCTCCGTCATAGTCGTCCTCGATCACGCAGGCGCCGACGCGTGCTGCCCACGCCAGCAACTCGCGCCGCCGGTCGAGCGACATCGTGTAGCCGAGCGGGTACTGGTGCGATGGCGTGGTATAGGCCAGTTGCACTGGTGCTTCCGGCAGGGCATGGGTGCATAGCCCTTGCGTGTCGACGGGGATGGTGACATGAACGGCATTCCCCAATCGCGGCAGGTTGCAGAAGCCCGCATAGCCCGGGGATTCCATCACGACGCGGCTGCCGTGGCGGATGAAGTGCGTGGCAAGGAGGTGGAGTGCTTCCTGCACGCCGGCGACGATGATGATCTGGCCTGGATCTACGGCCAGCGCACGTGTCGCGGCCAAGTAATCCGCGATCTGCACCCGCAGCCCCCACAGGCCTTCAGCGGGCGTGTACTCCGTCATGGCATGCCCCATATGGCGCAGCAACGGGTTCGCCAGTTTCGCCCAACGACGCGCCGGGAAAGCATCCGGCGCGGGGCGCCCGATCTTGAAGTCGAAGCGTACCGGCGACGGCGGCGGCGAGGTGTGAACGCCGGGGGTGGCGATGTCCGCGCCGGAGCCGGCGAACTGGTGCGCGGACGTGGCATTCCCCGACGTTTCCGCCCCGGGTGACGGCAGCGAGGACATTCGCGGTGTATCGGTAGCGACGAAGAATCCTCGGCCCGGCTCTCCACGCAGCAGGCCGGTATCGGCCAGGCATTCATATGCGCCAACCACGGTATTGCGCGAGACGCGCAACATCGCCATCAGAGCGGCAATCGAAGGGAGTCGATCTCCAGGTTGCAGGCACCCGGAGACGATCAGCCATTCGATCTGTCGCATGATCTGCCGCTTGTACGGCTCGGTGCCGTCCCGGGTGATGGAGATCGGCAGGGCAAAGGAATGGGTTTGCATCTTCCGTGGGGTTCGCTGAACTGTCGCTCGCGTCACAGAATGCGCGGCTTCGAATCATCCTAGGCCTGACTGGCGGCGCGATCGTTGTGCTGAGGCAAGGTGAACGGGGGTGCGTCGGATTGCGGCAACTCGGTTGTCGGCCGTTGAAGTCTTCGCGACATTGGCACAGACACATGCAGGTGAGCCGGGCCTTAGTGGTATGGTTACGCCTTTCCTGGCTTTCCGAATCCCGCTGTCCCATGTCGCGCGCCCTGGCGATCCTCAAAGAAGTCTTCGGCTACCACGCATTTCGCGGCCGGCAGGGCGAGATCATCGACCACGTGGCCGAAGGCGGTGATTGCCTGGTGCTGATGCCGACTGGCGGCGGCAAGTCGCTCTGTTACCAGATTCCCGCGCTGCTCCGGCAGCAGGCAGGCCACGGCGTCGGTATCGTCGTATCGCCACTGATTGCACTGATGCAGGATCAGGTCGCCGCGCTGACGGAGGCGGGGGTTCGCGCCGCGGTGCTCAACTCGACGCTGAGCAGCAGCGAGGCATCGGCAGTCGAGCGGGACCTGCTCGCGGGGCGGCTGGATATCCTCTATGTGGCGCCGGAGCGGCTGATGACGCCGCGGTTCCTTGATCTGCTCGAGCGGACGCGCGTGGGTCTCTTTGCGATTGACGAAGCGCATTGCGTATCGCAATGGGGACATGACTTCCGGCCCGAGTACATCCAGCTGTCGGTCCTGCACGAGCGCTTTCCGCGTGTTCCGCGTATCGCCTTGACGGCCACGGCCGATGCATTGACGCGCCAGGAGATTGTCGAGCGTCTGGCGCTGGACGAAGCGAGCGTCTTCATCTCAAGCTTCGACCGCCCCAATATCCGCTATCGGATCATCGAAAAGGACAACGCCCGGCTGCAGTTGCTCGCGTTCATCAAGGCAGAGCACATGAACGCGACTGGCGGGCACGACAGCGGCATCGTCTACTGCCTGTCGCGCAAGAAGGTCGAGGATACCGCAGCGTGGCTGTCCAGCCACGGCATCAACGCGCTGGGCTATCACGCCGGCATGGACTCCCAAGTTCGCCAGACGCACCAGGCCCGATTCCGCGAGGAAGAAGGGATCGTGATGGTAGCCACCATCGCTTTCGGCATGGGTATCGACAAGCCGGACGTACGCTTTGTGGCGCACCTGGACCTGCCCAAGAGCATGGAAGGGTACTACCAGGAAACCGGACGCGCGGGGCGCGACGGCCTGCCCGCCAATGCATGGATGGCATACGGGCTGGGCGATGTGGTGCAGCAGAAACGCATGATCGACGAGTCGGAAGCGGACGAGGCGCACAAGCGCGTCTCATCGTCCAAGCTCGATGCGTTGCTGGGTTTGTGTGAAACCGCTGGCTGCCGGCGTGTGCGCATTCTGGCGTACTTCGACGAGACGGCCGAGCCGTGTGGAAATTGCGATACCTGCCTGGAGCCACCTTCCACCTGGGATGGGACACGCGAGGCCCAGATGGCGCTGTCGTGCGTCTACCGTATTGCGCAGGCGAGCCGCGTCTATTTTGGCGCCACGCATCTGATCGACGTGCTGCGTGGCAATGCCAACGAGAAGATCCGGCAATGGGGGCATGACAAGGTGTCGACGTTCGGCATCGGCAAGGATCGCTCGGTATCCGAGTGGCACGCGATCTTCCGTCAGTTGATCGCGCACGGGCTGCTGGTCATCGATCACGGTGGACACGGAGCGTTGCTGCTTGGCGATTCGGCGCGTGCCGTGCTCAAGGGTGAGGAATTGATCACCCTGCGCCGCCAGGTCAGCAAGCCGGGCAAGTCCGCCGACCGTGGCGCGCGCGGGGCGAGGATCGACCATACGGCGACGATGGATGCCGACATGCTGGCCAACTGGGAAGCGCTGCGCGGCTGGCGGACCACCACGGCGCGCGAGCACGGCGTGCCCGCCTATGTGATCTTCCATGACGCCACGCTGGCGGAACTGGCGCGCAGCGCACCCGAGTCGCTCGATGAGCTGGCGGAAGTGCCCGGAATCGGTGCGTCGAAACTCGAACGCTACGGCGAGGAAATCCTCGAAATCCTGCGCGCAGTGTGAGGCGTGAGGGTGCCGGGCGGATCTTCGGGTATACCGCTTGACCATTGCCAAGCGGCCTGCTAGAGTGCCAGATTCGAGTTTTTGGCTTTGGATTTCGCTCGTCTGTCGGATATGTGGACTTCGGTTTGCAACCGGGCAAGGCGACAGCGGGATCCTGGCGAGCTCGCGCTCTTTGGCAAGTCTGTCACTTCACAGCCCTTCCTCCAGAGCGTTCGCTCACCTTTCCCGTCCGAAACCCGTAGTTGCCCCTTATGTCGTCCGCTGGCAGAGGGGTGTTTTTGTAAAAACCAAGCTGGATTGAACAATGCCAACTATCAACCAACTGGTTCGCAAGCCGCGTGTCTCTGAAGTCATCAAGAGCAAGAGCCCAGCGCTTGAGAACTGCCCGCAGCGTCGCGGCGTGTGCACCCGCGTGTACACCACGACGCCGAAGAAGCCGAACTCGGCACTGCGTAAGGTCGCCAAGGTGCGCCTGACCAACGGTTTCGAAGTCATTTCGTACATCGGCGGTGAAGGCCACAACCTGCAGGAACACTCGGTCGTGCTGATTCGCGGCGGCCGTGTGAAGGACTTGCCGGGTGTGCGTTACCACATCGTCCGTGGCTCGCTGGATCTGCAAGGCGTGAAGGACCGCCGGCAGGCCCGTTCGAAGTACGGTGCGAAGCGTCCGAAGGCTGCCTAAGCTTCTACGCAAGCAATACCCGACAGAGCTGTGGCGCGAGTCATGGAGCTGTCACCAGGCGGCGGTACAACGGAGCGTTTTTGATGCGCCGTGCCGTCGAGTAAGTGGTCACCCGGCGAATTTGCCCATAAAACGAAGGCAAGCTAGTTGGTGACCGGAGAGCGGGAACAAGCAAGACCGCTTCTCAACTGAATCTAAAGGAAAAAAGATGCCACGTCGTCGTGAAGTCCCCAAGCGGGAAGTTCTGCCTGATCCGAAGTTCGGTAACGTTGAAGTTGCCAAGTTCATGAACGTGCTGATGCTGGACGGCAAGAAGTCGGTTGCCGAACGTATCGTCTACGGCGCGTTCGACCAGATCGAAAAGAAGGCAGGCAAGGCCCCCATCGAAGTGTTCTCCGTTGCGATCAACAACGTGAAGCCGGTGGTGGAAGTGAAGAGCCGTCGCGTGGGCGGCGCAAACTATCAGGTTCCGGTCGAAGTCCGTCCGTCGCGTCGTTTGGCATTGGCGATGCGTTGGCTGCGCGAGGCCGCGAAAAAACGCAGCGAGAAGTCGATGGCGCTGCGCCTGGCAGGTGAACTGCTTGAAGCTGCAGAAGGCCGTGGTGGCGCGATGAAGAAGCGCGACGAAGTGCACCGCATGGCCGAAGCCAACAAGGCGTTCTCGCACTTCCGCTTCTAAAGCGCGCGAGAAACATTGTTGGTTGCCGGGCGGGCTGTGTTTTTACACATCTCGCCCGTTTGTGTTAAGGGCGCAGACCATGAGATTTCTGCGCCTCATGGACGAATAGAGGATTAAAGTGGCTCGTAAGACTCCTATTGAGCGCTACCGTAACATCGGTATTTCGGCTCACATTGACGCGGGTAAAACCACCACGACCGAGCGGATCCTGTTCTACACCGGTGTGAACCACAAGATCGGTGAAGTGCATGATGGCGCGGCCACCATGGACTGGATGGAGCAGGAGCAGGAGCGCGGCATCACCATCACGTCTGCTGCGACCACCGCCTTCTGGAAGGGCATGGGCGGCAACTACCCCGAGCACCGCTTCAACATCATCGACACCCCGGGCCACGTGGACTTCACCATCGAGGTGGAGCGTTCCATGCGCGTGCTGGATGGCGCCTGCATGGTCTACTGCGCAGTGGGTGGCGTGCAGCCGCAGTCGGAAACCGTCTGGCGTCAGGCCAACAAGTACGGCGTGCCGCGTCTGGCGTTCGTCAACAAGATGGACCGTACCGGTGCGAACTTCTTCAAGGTCTACGATCAGCTGAAGACCCGCCTGAAGGCCAACCCGGTGCCAGTCGTGGTGCCGATCGGCGCTGAAGACGGCTTCCAGGGCGTTGTCGACCTGCTGGAAATGAAGGCGATCGTCTGGGACGAAGCCAGCCAGGGCGTGAAGTTCGAGTACCAGGACATCCCGGCCGAACTGCAAGCTACCGCTGACGAATGGCGCGAGAAGATGGTCGAGTCCGCCGCCGAAGCCAGCGAAGAGCTGATGGAAAAGTACCTGGGCGGCGAAGAGCTGACCCGCGCCGAGATCGTGAAGGCGCTGCGTGACCGTACCATCGCCTGCGAAATCCAGCCGATGCTGTGCGGCACCGCGTTCAAGAACAAGGGCGTGCAGCGTATGCTCGACGCCGTGATCGACTTCCTGCCGTCGCCGGTTGATATTCCGCCGGTCAAGGGTGTGGACGAGAGCGACGACGAGAAGAAGCTCGAGCGCAAGGCTGACGACAACGAGAAGTTCTCGGCGCTGGCGTTCAAGATCATGACCGACCCGTTCGTTGGTCAGCTGATCTTCTTCCGCGTGTACTCGGGCAAGATCAATTCGGGCGACACCGTGTACAACCCGGTGAAGCAGAAGAAGGAGCGTCTGGGCCGTATTCTGCAGATGCACGCCAACCAGCGCGAAGAAATCAAGGAAGTGCTGGCCGGTGACATCGCCGCCGCGGTGGGCCTGAAGGACGCCACCACGGGTGACACGCTGTGCGACCCCGCTGCCCCGATCGTGCTCGAGCGCATGGTGTTCCCGGAGCCGGTGATCTCGCAGGCTGTCGAGCCGAAGACCAAGGCTGACCAGGAAAAGATGGGCATCGCCCTGAACCGCCTGGCCGCTGAAGATCCGTCGTTCCGCGTGCGTACCGATGAAGAATCGGGCCAGACCATCATTTCGGGCATGGGCGAGCTCCACCTCGAAATTCTGGTCGACCGCATGAAGCGCGAATTCGGCGTGGAAGCCAACATCGGCGCGCCGCAGGTTGCCTACCGCGAAACCATTCGCAAGAAGGCCGAGGACGTCGAGGGCAAGTTCGTCAAGCAGTCGGGCGGCCGTGGCCAGTACGGTCACGCCGTGATCACGCTGGAACCGCAAGAGCCGGGCAAGGGCTTCGAATTCATCGACGCCATCAAGGGCGGTGTGATTCCTCGCGAATACATCCCGGCGGTCGAGAAGGGTATCGTCGACACGCTGCCGGCCGGTATCCTGGCTGGCTTCCCGGTGGTGGACGTGAAGGTCACGCTGACGTTCGGTTCGTACCACGATGTGGACTCGAATGAAAACGCGTTCCGCATGGCCGGCTCGATGGCTTTCAAGGAAGCCATGCGCAAGGCCAGCCCGGTTCTGCTCGAGCCGATGATGGCCGTGGAAGTGGAAACGCCGGAAGACTACACGGGTACCGTGATGGGCGACTTGTCGTCCCGCCGCGGCATCGTGCAGGGCATGGACGACATGGTGGGCGGCGGCAAGATCATCAAGGCCGAAGTCCCGCTGTCGGAAATGTTCGGTTACTCGACCGCGCTGCGCTCGGCCACGCAAGGCCGCGCCACCTACACCATGGAATTCAAGCACTACGCTGAGGCACCGAAGAACATCGCCGAAGCTGTGATGACGGCCAAGGGCAAGTAATAAAACGCTGTACCGCCACGCATGATCTGCGTGGCGGTGTAAAGAATCGAATCAGACTGTATTCCATTAGGAGCTGAAACATGGCAAAGGAAAAGTTCGAGCGGA
>NZ_ANKP01000220.1:0-68227 GCF_000319775.1 Cupriavidus sp. HMR-1 | reverse complement strand
CGTCAGCGGCGCGCAATCGTCCGCGGCGGCCACGTTGTCGGCGCGGCGCTCGAAGGCGGAGGCGCCGGCAACGGTGCGAAGGGTGTCGAGGTCGGCATTGGCGAGCGGGGACAGGCTCTGGAGAATCAGCGGCATGGCGGGGGTAGGCAGGCGATGCGTGCGTCGCAGGGGTCGCGGGAGTTGAGGGGGCGAGCGGAAGCGCGCGGGAAAGGCGGTATTGTAACCAAGCCTTCCTTCCTGCTTCCGCCTTGCGCGGATATGTCGATATTGCCGTCCGATCTTATGCGGATTTCGTGCATGGATCGGCGAAACCATTCGTTCCGTTCAGATAGGCCCGCCGGTAGCCTTTCTCCCTGACACAAGCCCCGTGCTGCCGCGTGGGGCCCAAAACAGCAGGGCGCCAGATTGCCAACGCGCCACTTCACGACACCTGACGGGAGCAATACAGATGATTCGCAAACTGGCCATCGGCCTCGCCGTTCTTTCGGTACTCGGCGCCGCACAGACCGCCTCGGCCAACACCAACCTGCTCAATGTCTCGTACGACCCCACGCGGGAACTCTACGTGGATGTGAACGCCGCGTTCGCCAAGGCCTACAAGGCGCAGTCCGGTGACGCCGTGACGATCCGCCAGTCGCATGGCGGCTCGGGCAAGCAGGCCCGCTCCGTGATTGATGGGCTGGATGCCGACGTGGTCACGCTGGCGCTCGGCTACGACATCGACGCCATTGCCGACAAAGGCCTGATCAAGCCCGACTGGCAGAAACGCCTGCCGCACAACGCATCGCCGTACACGTCGACGATCGTGTTCCTGGTGCGCAAGGGCAATCCGAAGCAGATCAAGGACTGGAATGACCTGATCAAGCCCGGCGTGCAGGTGATCACGCCGAACCCGAAGACCTCGGGCGGCGCGCGCTGGAATTACCTGGCCGCGTGGGGCTATGCGCTGCGCCAGCCGGGCGGCAATGAGGCCAAGGCCAAGGAATTCGTCGGCGCGCTGCTCAAGAACGTGCCGGTGCTCGATTCGGGCGCACGTGGCGCCACCACGACCTTTGTCGAACGCGGTCTCGGCGATGTGCTGATCGCCTGGGAAAACGAGGCGATCCTGGCCATCAAGGAACTGGGTCCGGACAAGTTCGACATTGTCGCGCCGTCGGTCTCGATCCTGGCCGAGCCGCCGGTGGCCGTGGTCGACAAGGTCGTCGACAAGAAGGGCACCCGCAAGGCCGCCGAAGCCTACCTGCAGTTCCTCTACACCGAGGAAGGTCAGGAAATCGCCGCCAAGAACTACTACCGTCCGATCTCGGAGAAGGTGGCCGCCAAGTACGCGGCGAATTTTCCGAAGGTGAAGCTGTTCACGATCGACGAAGTGTTTGGCGGCTGGGCCAAGGCTCAGAAAGCCCACTTTGCCGATGGCGGTTCATTCGACCAGGTCTATCAGCCTGGCAAGCGGTAACACGCGCGGCCGGGGCGGCCACGCTGCCCCGGCGCGCCAGTTGAAGGAGCCCGAAGATGTCCGCAGTTCTCAAGATTTCATCCCGCATCGCCACGCGGCGATGTCCCGCCTGACCTGATTCCCGATCCATCCCGTCTGCCTTGCCGCTCGTGAAGCCGGCAGGGAGGGGTGTTGTCCGCCGCTACGGGCAGCAACGCCAGGACCCAAGAACTTCAGAACTCAGAACGCAAGGACACCCGTATGTCATCGCCCATCCGCAATTCTCTTTTCCACAACTCGCTGCGCCGCCGGCTGCTGACCGGTGCGCTGGTGCTTGCCACCGGCCTTTCTTATGGGCTGTTTGCCGGGCAGGCCAAGGCCCAGTCCCAGACCGTCAATCCCAAACTGCTGCGCATCGGCTATCAGAAGTACGGCACGCTGACGCTGCTCAAGGCGCGCGGTACGTTGGAAAAGCGCCTGGCGCCGCAAGGTATCACGGTCAAATGGACCGAGTTCCCGGCTGGCCCGCAGTTGCTGGAGGGGCTCAACGTGGGCGCGATCGATTTCGGCACAGTCGGCGAAGCGCCGCCGATCTTTGCCCAAGCCGCCGGCGCGCAACTGGCGTACATCGGCAATGAGCCGCCCGCGCCCACGGCGGAGGCCATCGTCGTGCCGAAGAACTCCACGATCAAGAGCGTGGCCGATCTGCGCGGCAAGCGCGTGGCGCTGAACAAGGGCTCGAACGTGCATTACCTGCTGGTGCGCCAGTTAGAGAAAGCCGGGGTGGCCTATGGCGAGATCCAGCCCGTTTACCTGCCGCCCGCCGATGCGCGTGCCGCCTTCGAGCGCGGCGCCGTCGATGCCTGGGTGATCTGGGACCCGTTCCTCGCCGCAGCCCAGAAGCAGCTCGATGCCCGCGTGCTGGTCGATGGCCGTGGCGCGGATGGCAAGAACGTGGTCAGCAACCATCAGTTCTATCTGGCGTCGCGTCCTTACGCGCAAGCGCGTCCCGAGGTGGTGACCGCGATCCTCGATGAACTCGCGCAACTGGGCCAATGGGCCGAGAAGCATCCGAAGGACGCTGCCGCCGTGCTGGTCAAGGAGACTGCGCTCGACCCCGGCGTGCTCGATCTGGCCGTGTCGCGATTCTCGTACGGGGCGAAGCCGGTCTCGGCCGAGGTCCTGGCAGAGCAGCAGCGCATTGCAGATGTGTTCCAGACACTCAAGCTGATTCCCAAACCGATCAGAGTTGCAGACGCTGCGTGGCAAGCCCCCACCACGCAACAGGCGCAGCGCTGATTTTCATTGACCTGCAGGAGGCACGACATGCAAGTTCTCTGGTTCATTCCCACCCACGGTGACAGCCGCTACCTCGGCACGTCCGAAGGCGCACGCGAGGTCAGCTTCGACTATCTGAAGCAGGTCGCCGTGGCTGCCGACACGCTTGGCTATGACGGTGTGCTGATTCCCACCGGCCGCTCCTGCGAAGACCCGTGGGTGGTGGCATCGGCCTTGGCCGCCGTCACCCGCAAGCTGCGGTTCCTGGTGGCGTTGCGTCCGGGTTTGATGACACCGACGCTGGCCGCGCGCATGGCCGCCACGTTCGATCGCGTGTCCAACGGCCGCTTGCTCGTCAATCTGGTGACTGGCGGCGATGTGGCCGAACTGGAAGGCGACGGCCTGTTCCTGAGCCACGCCGAACGCTATGAGGCGTCGGCGGAGTTCATCCGCGTGTGGCGCGACCTGCTGGCCGCCAGCCACGATAACGGCGAGATCAGCTTCGAAGGCAAGCACGTCACGGTCAAGGGCGCGCGCGTGCTGTATCCGCCGATTCAGCGTCCGCATCCGCCGGTGTACTTCGGCGGGTCCTCCGAGGCTGCGCACGACCTCGCCGCCGAGCAGGTGGAGACGTACCTGACCTGGGGCGAGCCGCCCGCCGACGTCGCGAAGAAAATCGCCGACGTGCGCGCCCGCGCCGCGAAGCACGGCCGCACGGTGCGCTTCGGCATCCGCCTGCACGTGATCGTGCGCGAGACCGACGCCGCAGCATGGGCGGCCGCCGACGAACTGATCAGCAAGCTCGACGACCAGACCGTGGCCCGCGCCCAGGCCGTGTTCGCGAAGATGGATTCGGAAGGGCAGCGGCGCATGGCGGCGCTGCACGCGGGTGGCACCCGTCGCACGCGTGAGGCGCTCGAGATCAGCCCGAATCTGTGGGCGGGTGTCGGCCTGGTGCGCGGCGGGGCTGGCACCGCGCTGGTCGGTGATCCGAAGACCGTGGCGGCACGCATCGAGGAGTACGCGGCGCTGGGTATCGATACCTTCGTGTTCTCCGGCTATCCGCACCTGGAGGAGGCCTATCGCTTTGCCGAACTCGTATTCCCGCTGCTGTCGCGCAAGGCGCGCGACAAGTTGCCGGGGCAGGTGCTGTCCGGTCCGTTTGGTGAAGTCATGGCCACCGGCATCGTGCCGATCGCCTCGCAAAGCTGAGAGAGGCTGACCATGAGCGCGCCCCATTCCATTGCGCCACGCCGGATCGACTGGCGCCAGGCCGCCCGCGCGATCGCGCCGTGGATCGTTCCGATCCTGCTGATCGTCGTCTGGCAGGTTGCCTCGCAGGCGGGCTGGCTATCCAACCGCGTGCTGCCAGCCCCGTTGGCCGTGGTTGAAGCGGCCTGGACGCTGGCCGCTTCCGGCGAGCTCTGGAAGCACGTGTGGATCAGCACATGGCGCGCGCTGGTCGGTCTGGCCATCGGCGGCGGCCTGGGTCTCGTGCTCGGGCTGCTGACCGGCACGTTTCGCACTGCTGCCACGCTGCTCGACAGCACGCTCCAGATGGTGCGCAACATCCCGCCGCTGGCGCTGATTCCGCTGGTGATTCTCTGGTTCGGCATTGACGAGACGGCCAAGTTATTCCTGGTGGCGCTCGGCGTGTTCTTTCCGGTGTACCTGAATACGTACCACGGCATTCGCGCGGTCGACCCGGCGCTGGTCGAAATGGCGCGCAGCTATGGCCTTTCGGGCTGGCGCCTGTATCGAGAGGTGATCCTGCCCGGCGCGCTGCCCGGCATCCTCGTCGGCGTGCGGTTCTCGCTCGGGCTGATGTGGGTGATCCTGATCGTTGCGGAAACCATCTCCGCCCAATCGGGCATCGGCTACATGACGATGAACGCGCGCGAGTTCCTGCAGACCGATGTGGTGCTGGTGGGCATCCTGCTCTACGCGCTGCTCGGCAAGCTGGCCGACGTGCTGTCACGGGCGCTGGAGCGCCACTGGCTGCGTTGGCACCCCGGTTACCTGTCTGCTTGACCTCTGCCTGAACACTGCCTGGGATCTGCTTGAAGGATTAAGGAGCTTGCGATGATGCATACGCATCCGGTGGAACAGGCCGCGCTGGCCTGGCTTGACGCGAATCTTGCCCGACGTGATGCGGCGCGCCCGGTCGCGCGTGCTTCGCACGGTGTCGGCGGCATCGCGCTGCATGTGGAGCAGGTTGTGAAGCGCTACAACGGGCGCGAGGTGCTGCACGGCGTGAACCTGCGTGCGGCGCCAGGCGAGTTCGTGGCGATTGTTGGTCGTAGCGGGTGCGGCAAGAGCACGCTGCTGCGCCTGGTGGCCGGGCTGGAGTCCGCGGACGCCGGCGCGGTGGCGCTCGACGGTGAGCCGGGCGGCACGCCATCGAGTGTCCGCGTGATGTTCCAGGATGCGCGTCTGTTGCCGTGGAAGCGTGTACTCGACAACGTCGCGATCGGCCTGCCGCGCGAACGCCATGCCGATGCGGCGGCGTTGCTCGATCAGGTGGGTCTGGCGGATCGCGCCAACGAATGGCCGGCGCGGTTGTCTGGCGGCCAGCGTCAGCGCGTGGCACTGGCCCGCGCGCTGGTTCACCATCCGCGCCTGCTGCTGCTCGACGAGCCGCTCGGCGCGCTCGACGCGCTCACACGGATCGAAATGCAGGCGCTGATCGAATCGCTGTGGCGCCGGCTCGGCTTCACTGCGCTGCTGGTGACTCACGACGTATCCGAGGCCATCGCGCTGGCGGACCGCGTGGTGCTGATCGAGGACGGACGCATCACGCTGGATCAGCAGGTGACGCTGGCACGACCGCGCCAGCGTGGCACTGCGGATTTCGCGCAACTGGAGGACGCGGTGCTGCGCCGTGTGATGCGGCAGGAATCTCCGGCCGCCCCCGATGCCGAACTTCACTTTCGCTCCGCCGAGGAGTTTCTATCATGAGCTTTCAGGCGATCCGTTCGCATCGAAAGCTGTCTTGAAGTCGAATCCATCATGACCATCGATTCCGCACTTGAACGCTATCTTCAAACGTTGCCCCGTGAACCCGTGCCTGGCCGCGAGCTGTGGCGTGACGGGAACGGGCAGGTGCAGGGCCAGTATTTCCACTGCTCGCTGACCAGCGCTTTCGAACCGCTGGTCACACTGGCCGATCGCGGCGTGGTGGCGCACGAAGGGTCGATCCGTACCTATGCCGAGGATGGCGTGGGGCTGGCGGCCTGGAAGCTGTTCGCGATGGCCGCCGACGACACATCGCTGGTGTCACTGGATCGCCTGACGCGGCTGGTCCATGCGATCAACTACTTCGCGGCAGATGGCGAGCACAAGCTCGTGCTCAATGTGCACAACCGTTTGCTGGCCGCGGTTGCGGACGATCATGGCGCGGCCTTCCGCCGCGCGATGGAGTCGCTGGGCTTGCCGATCGGGCGCTTTGTGATCCAGGTGCCGGCCAGCGCGAACGACGACCTGCCGCTGCTGCTGCACGTGGTGGGCAACTACCGGCGCAATGGTTTCGCGGTGAGCCTGCAGGCATCCGACCCCGCCGAGGCCGGCGCCCTGATGGCGCACGCCATGCCCGACTGGCTCAAGCTGGACATGCGCCGCACGTGGACCGACCGTCAACTGAGCGGGCTACGCGCCAGCGCCGAGGGTGCCGGCGTGACGTTGATCGGCCGGCGCCTGCAGGACGACGAGGCCGTCGAGCGCTTGCAGAACGCGGGCATCGCGCTCGGGCAGGGCAAAGTGATTGCCGATGAACCGGTGCCGGCACGCGGTTTGCATGTCCGGGCGGTACCAGAACAACACAAACTGGAGAGGGCATGACGATATCGAAGCTGCCGGGCGGGGTGTCCCGGCTGGAAGTGCCACGCGGCTTGCAGATCCTCACCGTGCCGGGCTTGCATGGCAGTGGGCCCGCGCATTGGCAAAGCCGTTGGGAATCGCGCTATCCGGACTGGCAACGCATCGAACAGCACGACTGGAGCCGGCCGAGCCTGCCGCTCTGGGCGGAGCGGGTGTCCGAGGGTGTCTCGCGCGCGTCGCGCGTGGCGCGGCACGGCGCTGTACTGGTGGCGCATAGCTTCGGCTGCCTGGCCACACTGCGCCAGGCGGTGCTCGATCCGGTCGGCATCGCCGGGGCGCTGCTTGTAGCGCCCGCCGATCCGGACAAGTTCGGCGTGGCAGCGCTGTTGCCCACATGGCGGCTGCCTTTCCCGACCATCGTCGTCGCCAGCACCAACGACCCGTGGATGTCGCAACGCACCGCCTTCAGTTGGGGCACGCTGTGGGGCAGTGAACTGGTTGATGCCGGGGCAGCCGGCCATATCAATGCGGACTCCGGCCTGAACGATTGGCCACAGGGACAGGCCTTGCTTGCCACTTTGCTGCAGCGGATTGAGTCGGACGGCCGGGTTCTTTCCCTGGGTGATGGATCGACCACCTGGGATATGTCGACCGAAGTGACGCAGGCAGCGCCATATATCTAAAACGTCTAAAGAAATTCGTAAAGATTCGTTCTGTTTATAAGGGCGCATCTGCAAAATTTGTCTCGTAGGCCGGCGCGATATGCGCCGGTTTCATAAGGAAGCGTCGGATGCGGCACAAATGCCCGCCGACGCAAGACCAGACGAGACACGCATGCCTTCCACGATTTCCCTGGCGGACGCCCCCCCGCCGGCCGCCGAAGCGCCAAGGCGGCCCGTATCCGCGAGCCAGCGCTTCACGGTGTTGCCGGGCTTTGGCCTGTCGCTCGGCTTCACGATCTTCTATCTGACGCTTATCGTCCTGATCCCGCTGTCGGCCACGTTCCTGAAGACGTTCACGATGACGTGGGACGCGTTCTGGACCACGGTTTCGAACCCGCGCGTGGTGGCGTCGCTGGAACTCAGCTTCGGTGCGTCGCTGGTGGCCGCGATCATCAACACGGTGTTTGGCCTGGTCGTGGCATGGGTGCTGGTGCGCTATCGGTTCTTCGGCAAACGGGTGATCGACGCGCTGGTGGACCTGCCGTTCGCGTTGCCCACTGCCGTGGCCGGTATCGCGCTGACCGCGCTGTTCGCGGGCAACGGCTGGATTGGCCGCTGGCTGGAACCGCTTGGCATCAAGGTGGCCTTCACGCCGTTGGGCGTGGTGGTGGCCCTGACCTTCATCGGCCTGCCGTTTGTGGTGCGCACGGTGCAACCGGTACTCGAGGATGTCGAGCGCGAACTGGAGGAGGCCGCCGCGAGCCTGGGCGCTTCCCGGCTGCAGACGTTCTCGAGGGTGATCCTGCCCGCCATCCTGCCGGCGCTGCTGACGGGCTTTGCGCTGTCGTTCGCCCGTGCCACGGGCGAGTACGGATCGGTCGTGTTCATCTCCGGCAACATGCCGATGGTCTCCGAGATCGCGCCGCTGATGATTTATTCGAAGCTCGAGCAGTACGACTACGCCGGTGCCACGGCCGTGGCCGTGGTGATGCTGGTGATCTCCTTCGTGCTGCTGTTGCTGATCAACCTGTTGCAAGCCTGGACGCGCCGTCACCAGAGCGGTGTCCGTGCCGCCGCGCTGCCCGATGGCAATCCGGAGGTGAACTGAGATGGCTGGTGCAATTTCCCGCCTGGGTGGCCCAGGTGCCTCAGGTGTCCAAGTACAGGCCGCGCAGTTCCCGCACGACGCCACTGGCGAATCGCGCTGGGTGCGGTACGGGCTGATCACGGTCGCGGTGCTGTTCCTGGGGCTGTTCCTGTTTATCCCGTTGGCGTCGGTGTTCTATGAGGCGCTGCGCAAGGGCGTCGATACCTATCTGGCCGCATTGACCGAGCCGGATGCCGTGTCGGCCATCAAGCTGACGCTGACGGTCGCCGCAATCGCGGTGCCGCTCAACGTGGTGTTCGGCGTGGCCGCCGCGTGGGCGATCGCCAAGTTCGACTTCCGCGGCAAGAACCTGCTGATCACGCTGATCGACCTGCCGTTCTCGGTGTCGCCTGTGATCTCGGGCCTGATCTACGTGCTGATGTTCGGCGCGCAGGGTTGGTTCGGACCGTGGCTGGAGGCGCACGACATCAAGATCATGTTCGCCGTGCCCGGGATCGTGCTGGCGACGATCTTCGTGACGTTCCCGTTCGTGGCGCGTGAGCTGATTCCGCTGATGCAGGCGCAGGGCAGCGAGGAGGAAGAGGCTGCCATCGTGCTGGGCGCTTCCGGCTGGCAGACGTTCTGGCACGTGACGCTGCCCAACATCCGCTGGGGCCTGCTATACGGCGTGATTCTCTGCAATGCGCGGGCGATGGGTGAGTTCGGCGCCGTATCGGTGGTATCGGGCCATATCCGCGGCCTGACCAACACCATGCCGCTGCATGTCGAGATTCTCTACAACGAATACAACTTCGCGGCCGCGTTCGCGGTGGCGTCCCTGCTGACGCTGCTGGCGCTGGTCACGCTCGGTATCAAGACGCTGGTCGAAATCCGCGCCAGCCGGGAACAACTGGAAGGGCAGCCATCATGAGCATTCAGGTCAGGAACGTACACAAGCGCTTTGGCGATTTTGTCGCGCTCGACGACGTCTCGCTGGACTTCGCCGAAGGCGAACTCACGGCGCTGCTGGGGCCGTCGGGCTGCGGCAAGACCACGCTGCTGCGAATCATCGCGGGCCTGGAACGCGCCGACGCGGGACAGGTGGTGCTGGCGGGGCAGGATGCCTCGACCCAGCACGTGCGCCAGCGCAACGTGGGTTTCGTGTTCCAGCACTACGCGCTGTTCAAGCACATGACCGTATTCGAGAACGTGGCTTTCGGCCTGCGCGTGAAGCCGCGCGGCGAGCGTCCGTCCGAGGCGAAGATCCGCGAGAAAGTGAAGTCGCTGCTCGAACTCGTGCAGCTCGACTGGCTTGCAGACCGCTTCCCCGCACAGTTGTCGGGCGGGCAGCGCCAGCGTATCGCACTGGCTCGCGCATTGGCCGTGGAACCACGCGTGCTGCTGCTCGACGAGCCGTTCGGCGCGCTCGACGCCAAGGTGCGCAAGGAACTGCGCCGCTGGCTGCGCCGCCTGCACGACGATCTGCACGTGACCAGCGTGTTCGTCACGCATGACCAGGAGGAGGCGCTTGAAGTGGCCGACCAGGTGGTGCTGATGAACCGTGGCAGCGTGGAGCAGTTCGGCACGCCCGAGGCCGTGTACAACCACCCGGCCACGCCGTTCGTGTTCGGCTTCCTCGGCAACGTGAACCTGTTTCACGGCCGGCTGGAGGTGGGCGACAGCGGCGGCCTGCTGCACACTGGCGAGGCCGTGCTGCCCGTGGTCGGTAGCGGCCATGAGACCGAGGGCGATGCGGTGGCCTATGTCCGTCCGCATGATCTCGACCTTGAACGCTATGCGCCGGGCACCGACGGCATCGCGGTGACGCTGCGTCGCGCGCTGACGCTGGGCCCGGTGGCCCAACTCGAACTCGAACGCGAAGACAACCAGGATGTGATCGAGGTGGCGCTGCCGCTCGAGCGCTTCCGTCATCATGGTTTCAAGGAAGGCGAACTGCTGGCGGTACGCCCGCGGCAGTTGCGTGTCTTCAATCAGGGCCGGACAACACAAGAACAGGGAGCGGCACGATGAATTTCCAGCAACTGCGATCGATTCGCGAGGCGGTGCGCCGCCAGTTCAACCTCACCGAAGTGGCCAACGCGCTGTACACGTCGCAGCCCGGTGTGTCCCGCCAGATTCGCGAACTCGAGGAAGAGCTGGGTGTGGAGATCTTCGAACGCTATGGCAAGCGGCTGACCGGCCTGACCGAGCCCGGCCGGGAGATCGTCCGCATTGTCGAGCGCCTGCTGCTCGAAGCGGAGAACCTGCGCCAGGCGGGCGACGAGTTCGCCGGCCGCCATACGGGCCGACTGACTGTCGCCACCACCCACACGCAGGCGCGCTACGCGCTGCCCAAGGTGGTGCAGAGCTTCCGGCGCGAGTATCCGCATGTGACGCTGGCGCTGCAGGAAGCGTCGCCAGCGCATATCGTCGAACTGCTGCTGACCGGGCAGGCCGATATCGGCATCGCCACCGAGGCCGTGGCCAGCGAAGCCGGTCTGACTTCGTTCGAGGCCTATAGCTGGCAGCACGTGATCGTGGTGTCGCCCGACCATCCGCTGACGCGGCTGCCCGAGCCGACGCTGGAGGACATCGCCAACTTTCCGCTCATTACCTACGACGCGGGCTTCACGGGCCGTCGCAAGATCGACGGTGCGTTCGCCGAGGCCGGACTGCAGCCGGAGATCGTGCTGACGGCGATGGACGCCGACGTCATCAAGACCTATGCCGAACTGGAACTGGGCGTGGGCATCGTCGCGTCGATGGCCTATGACGCGCGCAAGGACGAGGGGCTGGTGCGGATCTCGGCCGACCATCTGTTCGAACCGAACGTCACCAGCGTGGCTGTCCGGCGGGGCGCCTATCTGCGCGGCTACGCCCATGCGTTCATCAACATGTTCGCGCCGCACCTGTCGCGCGACACGGTCTCCACGGCCCTGGCCGAATCCGCGCACCGCCCGGCCCTCGCTGCTGCCTGAGTTGGCGGCCCCGGCAGGCACCGGGGCCAGCGCCATGTTTGGCGCTTTCCACTCGCCTGTCGGGCTCCACTACCTTTCGCGCCATCTGTTGCCGGTTCGTCGCACAGCGCTTCCGTCCCGGGCCGGTCCGGCGTAAAGTGCCTCCATCGCGGCCCGGCGGCGTCTTCTTGCCCGGTCTTGCGCGATGCCGCAGTGCATCAAAGATTTGCACGCGGTACCTGTAGCGAGAGGAGGGAGAGAACATGCGCCTATCGTGCGCGAGCCCGTCGCGGCTCAATATTCTTTGGCGCGACCTGCTGTTCGTGCTCTGCATGAACACGGTGATCGCCGTCAGCCTCAACTACGGCTTCCGTACCGCCGGAACGCTGCTCCAGAATTTTGCCTACAGCCAGCTGATCGGTCTCTCGATCTGGGTGCTGATTGATATCCCCCGCGTCCTGATCTGGTGGAACGATCGTCCGCGTCGATGGCCGTTCATGTGCCTGGCCGTGGTGGCGGTGCCGCTGGGCGTGGTGGTGGGTAGCTGGGCGACGCGCGAGTTGCTGGGCCTGCCGGAAAAGTCCGCGGCGGAGACCGGCGACATGCTGCGCATGTGCCTGATCGTCGGGATGCTGGCGTCGGCGAGCATGATCTACTTCTACTGGTCACGCGAGAAGCTGGCGTACCTGGAGCGGCAGGCAGCGCTCGACGCCTTGCAGCGCGAGGAAGCCGAAAAGCAGCTTGTGCGTGCCCAGTTGATGGCGCTGCAGGCACAGATCGAGCCGCATTTCCTGTTCAACTCGTTGGCCAATCTCGACGGCCTGATCGCCACCGACCCTCGCGCGGCGCGCCAGTTGCTGCAGCGGCTGATCGGTTTCCTGCGCATGTCGCTGTCCCACACCCGCGCCGAGCATTGCACGCTGGCGCAGGAGTTCGAGTTGCTGCGCAGCTACCTCGATATCCAGGGTATGCGATTCGGCGCGCGGCTCGACTACGAGATCGACCTGCCGCCCGCGCTGGCCGAGGCCGAGATTCCGCCAATGCTGGTGCAGCCGCTGGTCGAGAACGCGGTCACGCACGGTATCGAGCCGTGCATGCGCGGCGGGAAGATCGTGCTGTCCGCGCGCGAGACTGGGGACGGCAGCCTGCAGGTCGTTATCGCCGACACCGGTGTGGGATTCAGCCAGGGCGGCAAGGGCAGCAAGGGAGGTTCCGGTCTTGGCCTGACCCATGTGCGCGAGCGCCTGGCGCGGATCTTTGGCGCGGCGGCCACGATGCAAATGGAAGAGAACACGCCGCGTGGCGTGGTGGTGCGCCTGACGTTGCCGCTCCAGCGCGGCTTCGAACCAATGTCCGTACCGGTTCGCGCCGCTGCGGGCGCCGCCGATCTGCAACATGCGCCTGCCGGTGTGACCCCGGCAGTTTCCCGATCCTGATTGCACAGCCTGACCATCCATCCCCATGTCTCCGACGCTGCTGATCGCCGACGACGAACCGTTGCTCGCGCGCGTGCTGGAATCCGAACTGAAGGCGCTGTGGCCAGAGGCCCAGATCGTCGCCGTGGTGCATGACGGCGTGGCGGCGCTGGAGGCCACGCGCGGTCAGCAGCCCGATGTGGCTTTCCTCGATATCCGGATGCCGGGGATGAGTGGCATGGACGTGGCTCGCGAGCTGATCGAATTCGACCGGCCACCGCTGGTGGTGTTCGTCACCGCTTATGACCAGTTCGCGCTAGAGGCCTTCGAGCGCGCCGCGGTCGATTACGTGCTCAAGCCCGTGCAGCATGAGCGGCTGGAAGCCACCGTGGGCCGCCTGAAAGCGCGCATGGCCGCCCGCACCGAAGCAGACGAAGAGGGCGATGCCGATACCGACATCGGCACGATGGTCGACACGGATCGGCTGGGTCAATTGCTGCAGCGGCTGGAAATGCTGGAGAGACCCGCGCAGGCACGGGGCCAGTATCTACGATTCATCAAGGCGCTGGTGGGGCAGGAGGTGCGCATCATCCCGGTGGACGAAGTGGTCTATCTGGAAGCCACCGACAAGTATGTGAACGTGGTGTCCAGCAACGGCGAGGCGCTGATCCGCACGAGCCTGAGGGAGTTGATGCAGCAGCTCGACCCCGACCGCTTCTGGCAGATCCACCGTGGCACGGTGGTCAATATCGACTGCGTGGCCAGCGCGGCGACGCAATCGCTTGGGCGCCTGTCGCTCAAGCTGCGCAATCGCCCGGAATCGCTGGCGGTCGCCAGGCAGTACGCCCATCTGTTCAAGCAGATGTAGCGCGGCCGAGTGTCTCCAATTTCCTCTAAGATGACTGCCTCGTCAGTTCCCATCCAGAGGAGTCAGAGATGAAGCCTGTTATGAAGCCCGTAACCACCGATATTTGCGACGCCAATGAAGACCGCCTGGCCGATGGCTCCCTGCGCGTTCTGACGCCAGGGTTCCTCCATTTCGGCAAGCGCATGGCCTTTTCGGGGCCAGCCGCGACGCTCAAAGTGTTCGAGGACAACTCGATGGTGCGCGCCACGCTGGAAACGCCGGGGGCGGGGCGGGTGCTGGTAGTGGATGGGGGCGGTTCGATGCGTTGCGCGCTGGTTGGCGGGATGCTCGGCGTGCTGGCCGAGAAGAATGGCTGGGCCGGGATCATCGTGAACGGCTGCGTGCGGGATTCGGAAGAGCTCAAGGTGTGCGACGTCGGCATCCGCGCGCTGGGCGTGCATCCGCAGAAAAGCCAGAAGCGCAATGTCGGTCAGGAAGACGTGACCGTGCAGATGCCGGGTGCGGTCGTGCGGCCGGGCAACTGGATCTATGCCGACGCCGACGGCGTGCTGGTTTCCGACGAGAAGCTGGACGGGGCCTGAGCCATGCCGCGAGTGTTTGTCTATGGCACGCTGCGTGCCGGCGAGGTCAATGACCTGAATCGCGCCGCCACGCGCCACGGCATCGAGGCGCCCACGCTGGTGGGTATCGGAACGATTGCCGGTCGGCTCTACGATTTTGGTACCTACCCCGGGCTGGTGCTCGATGCGGCCGCCGGCCCGGTGGTCGGGGATATCTACGACATCCCCGATGCGCTGCTGCCGGTGCTGGACGAGATCGAAGAGGTCTACCCCGGGCAGGCCTCCTTGTTCGTGCGCGAAACCCAACCTGTGGCGCTGGCCGGCGCGGCGGCCGACTGCCTGCTGTATCCGGTTGCCGATAGCGCGGTGGCCGGACTGGCTCGCATCGATAGCGGTGACTGGGTTGCCTATCGGCGCGCGCGGGACGCGGCGGCTGCCTGACGGCGCACGAATCGCGTTTCAAACGCCGTTGCCCGGTGCGCGACGGCGTTAGCATGGCCGACGATGACATCCTTCACTGTCAACGGACGCCATGACCCCTCCAGATTCCGCGCATCCTGAGTTCTCTCCGCCCGCTCCGACACACTTTGCCGTGCAGTCCGGCCCCGTGAGGCTGGCTGCCACGGCGTGGGGCGATCCAGCCCAGCCGGTGGTCGTGCTCGTGCATGGCTATCCGGACAACAGCCATGTCTGGCATGGCGTGGCACAAGCCCTGGCCGGCCGCTTCCGTGTGGTGGCCTACGATGTGCGCGGCGCCGGGGCATCCGATGTGCCGGCCGACATGGCGGATTACCGGCTCGAACGCTTGGCCGACGACTTCATCGCTGTCGTCGACGCGGTGTCGCCGGATCGACCGGTGCATCTGGTGGGCCACGACTGGGGTTCGATCCAGGGATGGGAGTTCGTGACCGATCCGCGTCTCTACGGCCGCATCGCCTCGTTCACCTCCTGTTCCGGGCCTTGCCTCGATCACGCCGCCCGCGCGTTGCGCGAGCCGCCTCGGCACTGGGGCGCCACACTGCGCCAGGCGCTGGCATCGTGGTACATCGTGTTCTTCCATATTCCCGGCTTGCCAGAGTGGAACTGGAAGCTCTGGCTGGGACGCAACTGGACGTTCTGGCTGCGCCGGACGGAAGGGCTCCATACCGCCGCCAACCCCACGCAGACTGCCGATGGCGTCCATGGCCTGCGCCTGTACCGCGCCAACTTCAGAAACCGAATGCGTCATCCACATAACCGCCACGCGCACGCGCCGGTACAGGTGATCGTGCCGACACGCGACCGCTACGTGCGCCCCGCCGTGACGGAAGGCGTGGGACGCTGGGCCGCTCAGGCGTGGCGGCGTCCCGTGGATGCCCACCACTGGTTTCCACTTGCCGCCCCCCAACTCATGGCGGCAATGGTTTGCGAATTTGTCGACCATCTTCAGGGCGCGCCAGCGTCCCCCGCACTGCAATCCGCCCGTGTTACGTCGGAGGCTGTCAAAATTTCATAATGCGGAAAGATGTTTTGTTTCGCAAAAATACGAGCGTGCGGGGCACAAGACGGTTTCTCATGATGAAAGATTGCTTGCCGCATCGTGGGAAGATTGATCTAAGTCATTGTTTGTAAATAGATAAAAAACGAGGTGATCGCCACATAAGTCGCTTGTTGCAACGCGGGAGTCTTTTCTACACTCTTATATAAGACACATGACTTGAGACGCGAAATGCACGGCGTCCGGGTCGCTCGGCAGATGAGTACGGTGGGTGTCACGGAATCCAACGCCAATCGCCTAGTTGTTATCAGGAGAGTGAACATGACGTCGCGCCAACAACAGATTGAAGCCCTGCAGAAGGATTGGGACACCAATCCGCGCTGGAAGGGCGTGAAGCGTAACTTCACCGCCGAAGACGTGGTTCGTCTGCGCGGCTCGGTTCAGATCGAGCACACGCTGGCTCGTCGCGGCGCGGAAAAACTCTGGCACCTGCTGAACACCGAGCCGTTCGTCAACACGCTTGGCGCGCTGACGGGCAATCAGGCCATGCAGCAGGTCAAGGCCGGTCTGAAGGCCATCTACCTGTCGGGCTGGCAAGTCGCTGGCGACGCCAATCTGGCTGGCGAAATGTACCCCGACCAGTCGCTGTACCCGGCCAACTCTGTGCCGATGGTCGTGAAGCGCATCAACAACACGTTCCAGCGTGCCGACCAGATCCAGTGGAGCGAAGGCAAGGGCGACATCGATTACTTCGCACCGATCGTGGCTGACGCGGAAGCCGGTTTTGGCGGCGTGCTGAATGCTTTCGAACTGATGAAGTCGATGATCGACGCGGGCGCCGCTGGCGTTCACTTCGAAGACCAACTCGCTTCGGTGAAGAAGTGCGGCCACATGGGTGGCAAGGTGCTGGTGCCGACCCGCGAGGCCGTCGCCAAGCTGACCGCAGCACGCCTGGCCGCCGACGTCTCGGGCGTGCCGACCCTGGTGATCGCCCGGACCGACGCGGAAGCCGCTGACCTTGTGACTTCCGACGTGGACGAGCGCGACCAGCCGTTCCTGACCGGCGAGCGTACGGTGGAAGGTTTCTTCCGCTCGAAGCCCGGCATCGAGCAGTCGATCGCCCGTGCCCTGGCCTACGCCGAGGTGGCTGACCTGGTCTGGTGCGAAACCGGCAAGCCGGACCTCGAGTTTGCCAAGCGTTTCGCGCAAGCCGTGCACGCGAAATTCCCGGGCAAGCTGCTGGCCTATAACTGCTCGCCGTCGTTCAACTGGAAGAAGAACCTCGACGACGCAACGATCGCCAAGTTCCAGAAGGAACTCGGCGCGATGGGTTACAAGTTCCAGTTCATCACGTTGGCAGGCTTCCATTCGCTGAACTACTCGATGTTCAACCTGGCCCACGGCTACGCCCGCAACCAGATGTCGGCATTCGTGGAGTTGCAGGAAGCGGAATTCGCCGCCGCAGAGAAGGGCTTTACCGCTGTGAAGCACCAGCGTGAAGTGGGTACGGGTTACTTCGACGCCGTGACGCAGACCATCGAAGGCGGCCAGTCATCGACGACTGCGCTCAAGGGATCCACCGAAGACGAACAGTTCTTCGAAAAGAAGGTGGCCTGACCTGGGTTTGAGGTAGTAGAAACCTGAAGTTGCAGTACGCAACGCCGCGTCGTCCGGTAGGGGACGGCGTGGCGTTGTTTTTGGTGCGGGCTGGCCGGCTTACGTGTTCGCCGGGAAGTAGAACTCTTCGAGTTCAAGCAGCGGCTGGAGCGCGTGGCCCCACTCCTTATCCACATAGCCGCGCAGCTTGCCATCGGTCAGGAAGTTGGTCACGGCGCCGAGCGCCCATGCGGTATTGGCATGCAGGATACATTTGGCGACCGTGCCGTCTTGCACGGCGACGCTGTCCATCATGCCGTAGACCGGATGATTCAGCGTCGGGAAGTTCTTGAGCAGCCGTTCCATGTTGGCCATGGTGGCCTCCGGTTGCTCTTCGATCAGCAGCAGCACGGAATAGATCGACACAACAGGCCCGGCGCGTGTGGATTCACGGTTCCCGTCTGGGCGGTAGCCGCCCACCGACAACGGCGGCGCGCCGAACTCCGTGTACCCGTTGGTGGATGGGATGGTGGCGGGCGAGAAGCCCCAGTAGCCATCGAAATTGTCCTTGCCGTACTGGATGTGTGCCTTGGCCAAGTTGGGGTGCGAACGGCCCCAGTTGTTGACGCCCCATTTGGCCTCGGATATCAGGACCGGCACCGTAAAGGTCTCGAATACGGAACCGCCGTTGGTTGGCATGAAGCGTAGTCCGCCGTACTGCCACGTGTCTTCATAGACGCGCACGCCTTCGTAGGTGCGGTATTTCGATTCGTCGATCTTTCCGGCGGCCCCGGGCGGCACCCGGCCGATGTGGAAGTACTGGCTGCGCGGCACCTGCCCGAGCGCGATGCCGGCGTAGGCCAGCAGCCGCGTTTCGCCCAGCAGCCCGTACGTGCCGCCCTGGTGCGCCTGGGTCTTGGGGTTGTACGAAATGAAGTATCGCTGGTTGGCGGGGTTCACCATCGTGTCAAACCGCATCTGGCCGAGTATGGCCTGTGCTTGCCCGGCGAGCGCGGGGTACGCCTGTTTGGCCAGGGCAAGGCTGACGGCCAGCCACGCGTTCTCGATCGACCCGACATCGCCGTTCGGCTCGGCGGTGTTGCTGTCCGTCGTGCCGAGCAGCAAGCCGCCGATGGCGCCTTTTCGCCCGGCTTTCTGCTGGAGTGTGGCGATGGTGGTCAGCAGGCGGGCAACGCGCTGCTCGGCCTCGTCGGGCGGAATGAAGCCGAGATCCCGTGCCGCCGTGAGGTTCTGGATGTGCTGGCCGATGTTGCCGGTGAAGATCCACGGATAGGCCGATGCCACGCCACGGGTGTTCAGGCATGCACGGTTGGAAGGCAGAGCACGGCCCTTCGGGTCCAGCGTCTCGGACGCCTTCCATAGCGCCCGCGCGTACTCGCGCGCCTGGACCTTGAGCGCCGCGTAGGGGGGCGCATACTCGCCCGGGGGCTCCGGGTCAGGTTCGCGAGTGGGCGGCACCGGCTTTGGCTCTGGCTCTGGCTCTGGCTCTGGCTCTGGCACTGGCACTGGCACTGGCACTGGCACTGGCACTGGCACTGGCACTGGCACTGGCACTGGCACTGGCTCGGGCTCGGGCTGGGGAGCGGGTGCGGGATTGGGAGCATCCCCTGTGCCGGATGGGGCAGCGGGGGTGGCCGTCGTGACGGGGTCCGTATCGCCGCCGCCGCAGGCTATCAGCAGCGTGCTGATGCAGATACAGAACGTCCGGCGCGCAAAGGAGAGTCCCCAGCTAAAGGAGAGTTCCGGGACATGGTGTGCCATGATCTAGCCAAGAATGAGTCGAATGACGCATTCTTGGCGGGATCGCGCACAATTAGAATCGTACTATGCTGATTTTTTGGCGTGTTATTGCGGCGAACTGCAACATCGGGGGTCGTGTCATCGATAGACAATCACCGGGATGTCAGTGTGGGTCAGCACCTTCTGCGTTTCGCTGCCGAGCAGCAGGCCCGACAGGCCGCGCCGGCCGTGGGATGCCATGAAGATGACATCGCAGCCATGGCGTTCCGCCGCGTCAATGATGCCGAGATAGGGCACCGCGAAGGTGGTCATGTCGGCATCGAACGGCAAGCCGTCCGCCACGGCGGCGTTCTCGATTTCCTTCAGGTAGAGCCTGGCCTGGTTCTCGATGCGTTCCTTGAACGCTTGCGGAGCCTCGACCACGATCTCGCTGAAGGGTGTGTACGGATATTCCTCTAGACAGACGTAGGCGGTCACGCGGGCGCCGATAGCCTTGGCCAGTTCAAGACCGCCGTCGATGGCTTTCTTGGACAGCTCCGAGCCGTCGGTGGGCAGCAGAATGTGCTTGAACATACCGGACCTCCTTTTGTGAGTCGATGGGGGACCAGGCCGTGCAGCGCCTGTCTGACTTGATTGTAGTCAGAGTGCGCTGTGCGCCATTGCGAAATATCAATGCGTGAGGGAAAGCACTAGACGCATCGTGACAGCGGCGCAGGCGGTAGCCATCGATCTAGGCAGCTAGGCAGGTGCGGTGATATCGACGCCGGCGTTGGTGCTGGGTTGCGCCATTTCGGCGCGGCGCCAATAGGCGGGGTTGCCGTAGGTGTTCTTGAGGTGGTCGATAAACAGGCGGACGCGCAGCGGCAGGTGCTTGCGTTGCGGAAAGACGGCGTGGATGCCGATCGGCGGCGCCTGGAATTCGTCGAGCACGGTCACGAGTCGGCCGCTGGCGATTTCCTGGCCGACTTCCCACCAGGAGCGCCAGGCGAGTCCGTAGCCGCCGAGGCACCACTCGTGGAGCACGGCGCCGTCGGTACATTCCATGTTGCCGCCTACCTTGACGGTGGTGGCCCGGCCGTCCTGCTGGAAGACCCAGCCGCGCTGAACGTTGGCGCTGGCGCCGAAGGCCAGGCAATTGTGACGTGCGAGTTCCTCGGGCTGTGTCGGCGTGCCGGCGCGCGCCAGGTATTCGGGGGAGGCGACGACGACGCGGCGGTTTTCCGCCAGCCGGATGGAGACCAGGCTCGAATCGGGCAGGTCGCCAAGCCGGATCGCGCAGTCGAAGCCTTCGTTGACCAGATCGACAACGCGGTCGGAGAGATCAAGTGTGAGTGTGACGTCAGGATGGGATTCGATGAACAAGGGGACCAGCGGTGCCACGTGCTTGCGGCCGAAGCCGGCAGGCGCGGTGATGCGCAGGTGGCCGCTGGCCTTGACGCCGCCGGCGGAGACGCTGGCCTCGGCATTGTGAAGGTCATTGAGGATGCGCTGGCAATCCTCCAGGAACGCCGAGCCTTCAAACGTCAGGGTGATCTTGCGCGTGGTGCGTACCAGCAACTTCACGCCGAGCCGTTCTTCGAGCGCATCGATGCGGCGCCCGATGATCGCGGGCGCAACGCCCTCCGCAGCCGCGGCGGCAGACAGGCTGCCACGTGATGCGACCGATACAAATGTCTCCAACTGCTTGAATTGAGCCACGGATGTTCGCCGGTTGATACATAAGTCGAGGTCAAGTTGGGCAAGATTAGTGGTGCAAAAGTAAAAGATCAAGTGACCAGCCTTGGCTTTGCCGCACTGCAACGTCTCACTACAATTCGATGCATTCAATCGTGTACAGGTCCATTCAGTCGATCCGGTCGTTAGATGAGCAAGATTCGCGCGGTGGTTTTCGATGCTTACGGCACGCTGTTCGACGTGTATTCTGTCACGGCGCGCGCGGAGCAACTGTTCCCGGGCAAGGGCGAGACGCTGGCCCTGCTGTGGCGCGAGCGGCAGATCGACTACTCGCGGCTGCGTTCGCTCGCCGCGCCGGACGGTTCGCGCTACAAGCCGTTCTGGGACATCACGATCGATGCGCTGCGCTATGCGGCCGAACGGCTCGGACTGCCGCTCGACGAAGCGGCGGAAGCGCAACTGCTGAAGGAATACGCGTGCCTGTCGGCGTTTCCGGAGAACCTTGGCGCGCTCAAGCGGCTACGCCGGGCGAATTTGCCGCTCGGCATCCTGTCCAACGGCAATCCGGAGATGCTCGACATCGCCGTGAAGAGCGCGGGGATGCACGGGCTGTTCGACCACGTGCTGTCTGTCGATCCGGTGCGCCAGTACAAGACTTCGCCGGCCGCGTACGCGCTGGGGCCGCAAGCGTTCAACCTGCCTGCTGGCGAGATCCTTTTTGTCTCGTCCAACTGCTGGGATGCCTGTGGCGCCACCTGGTTTGGCTACACCACTTTCTGGATCAATCGTGCCGGTCATCCGGCGGAGCGCCTCGACGTGGCGCCCACCGGTACCGGGCACGACATGAACGACCTGCTTGCTTTCGTTTCGCCACTGGTTGCTGCCACTGGCGTTGCGCTCTGACGAGCCAGGCCAACCCTTAACACACCATCGCACCTACAGGAGATGACTGATGGCTATCACGCTGCCCGCGGGCATGAAGATTACCGGCGAGATTCTGCCGGCTTATGAAGACATCCTGACGCCGGAAGCCCTGGCCCTGGTCGACAAGCTGCACCGCGCCTTCGAGGCGCGCCGTCAGGAACTGCTGGCCGCCCGCGTGGCGCGCACCAAGCGCCTCGACGCCGGCGAACTGCCCGACTTCCTGCCGGAAACCAAGAGCATCCGCGAAGGTGACTGGAAGGTTGCGCCGGTGCCGAAGGCGCTGGAATGCCGCCGCGTGGAAATCACCGGCCCGGTCGAAGCCAAGATGGTGATCAACGCCTTCAATTCGGGCGCTGACAGCTACATGACTGACTTCGAGGACTCCAACACCCCGAACTGGCACAACCAGATGCAGGGTCAGGTGAACCTGAAGGCCGCCGTGCGCCGCACGCTGACGCTGGACAGCAACGGCAAGCACTACAAGCTCAACGACAAGATCGCCACGCTGCAGGTGCGTCCGCGCGGCTGGCACCTGGACGAGAAGCACGTCACGATCGACGGCAAGCGCGTCTCGGGCGGCATCTTCGACTTCGCGCTGTTCCTGTTCCACAACGCCAAGGAGCAGATTGCCCGCGGCGCCGGCCCGTTCTTCTATCTGCCGAAGATGGAAAGCCATCTGGAAGCGCGTCTGTGGAACGACATCTTCGTGATGGCGCAGAACGAAATCGGTCTGCCGCAAGGCACGGTCAAGGCCACGGTGCTGATCGAGACGATCCTGGCCGCGTTCGAGATGGAAGAAATCCTGTACGAACTGCGCGAGCACAGCGCCGGCCTGAACGCTGGCCGTTGGGACTACATCTTCTCGTGCATCAAGAAGTTCAAGGTCGACAAGAACTTCTGCCTGGCCGACCGCGCCAAGGTGACGATGACCTCGCCGTTCATGCGCGCCTACGCGCTGCTGCTGCTGAAGACCTGCCACAAGCGCGGCGCGCCTGCGATCGGCGGTATGAGCGCGCTGATCCCGATCAAGAACGATCCGGAGAAGAACGCCATCGCCATGCAGGGCATCATCGGCGACAAGCGCCGTGACGCCACCGATGGCTACGACGGCGGCTGGGTGGCCCACCCGGGTCTGGTCGAGCCGGCAATGAAGGAATTCGTGGACGTGCTGGGCGACCGCCCGAACCAGTTCGACAAGCAACGTCCGGACGTCGACGTGAAGGGTGCTGACCTGCTGAACTTCCAGCCGGAAGCGCCGATCACCGAAGCCGGCCTGCGCATGAACATCAACGTCGGCATCCACTACCTGGGCGCCTGGCTGGCTGGCAATGGCTGCGTGCCGATCCACAACCTGATGGAAGACGCCGCCACCGCCGAGATCTCGCGTTCGCAGGTGTGGCAGTGGATCCGCTCGCCGAAGGGCAAGCTGGAAGACGGCCGCAAGGTGACCGCCGAGATGGTGCGCGCGCTGATTCCGGAAGAGCTGGCCAAGGTCCGCGAAGTGGTGGGCGCAGGCGCCACGTACGACCGTGCCGCGCAGATCTTCGAGCAGATGTCGACTTCGGAAGACTTTGCCGAATTCCTGACGCTGCCGCTGTACGAAGAAGTCTGAGTCCGGGCGCCAGCCTGAAAAAAATCCCACGGTGATGAGCCGTGGGATTTTTTTTTCCCGCCGTGACTGGATAAGAGCGTCGCGGTGGGGGCGTGGCCATGGCCAGCGCCCGCTCAGCGCTCCGCGTTGGCGCCATAGCCATCGCCTTTCCACTCGATGAAGCAGAGTCCGTGTCCGAATGGGTCGGACAGCATGGCCTGCCGGCCCCAGTCGAAATCGCGCGGCCAGTCTTCCAGTTCCGCTCCCGCGCCGAGCGCGCGCTCGATCGCCGGTTCCAGCGATTCGACCACGAAATCCAGATGCACCGGCGTCCAGTGGCGGGCGTAGTCGCGCCGGCTGTCGCTCCGCGTGGTGGCGAATGTGCCGGGCGGTTTTGCCAGCAGAAAGACCGGCGCGCAGGCGCCGTGCATTTCCGCCACCGTGCCGTCGAAGAGGGTGCGGGCAAGCCGCATCCCCAGTCCTGTCTCATAGAAGCCGATGCCGCGTTCGAGGTCATCGACGTCGATGTTGATCAACAACTCCATGCCTGCCTCCTGAGCGCCTTCTGGGCGATGTTTCCGGTGCCGGGGTCATGTCGGCTGCCGCTCCTGACGGCTCCTGACTCCATGCCGGTACCGGGCGAGCATTGTGCGCCCAGGCTCCTGACAAAAGCTGTCAGGAGTGATGCGCGAATGCCCACCCGCGATCGACCCGATCCGGGTCAAAAGCCACCGACGTTGGCACGCGAGAGGCCTCATAATACGGACATTCACGATTAGGAGAGTCAAGTTGCGTTTCGAGCACCTGGTGGAGATCAATGACCCGGCCAACCCCACGCTGGAGCCGCTGACCGCGGACCAACTCTGGCAGGGACTGGTGTTGCGCGCGGAGTCGCCAGAGTTGTTCGTGCTCGGGCTGGACCGGGCCGAGGTCGTGGAACGGGGGGATGGCTGGATCGAGCGCGTGCTGCATTTCGGTCAGGCCAACATACGCGACCGGGTCGTATTCGAGCCGCGCCGCGCCGTGCGGTACGAATCGGCAGCCACAGCCGAGCATGCGGGCGGCACGCTGACCATGATCATCGAGACCCCGGGGCCGGGCGCGTTGCTGGCACGTTTCATTTACGAGACCACGATGCCGAGCGTCGACGCAAGCGGCGATGACCGCTACGCCGAGATTGTCAAATCCGCCTACCACGAGGCCGACCTCGACACCGTGCGCAAGATCCGCGAGATTGCCGCCACGGGGCAGCTCGGGTGAAGCGCGAATCCACCGCGCCGGCAGGTACTGGCAGCGGGGAATCCGGAGGCGGCAACCACGGCGGTGGTGGCGGAGGGTCGCGCCGCGGTGGGCCCACGCGCGCGCAGTTGCGGGCGCGCTATGGCGATCGCCTGCGCTGGCTGATCCTGTTGACGCTGATGCTTGGCACGGTGTCCTCCATCGTGTCGTCGACCATCGTCAACGTCGCCATTCCGGACCTGAGCCGGCATTTTCTGCTCGGCCAGGAGCGCGCCCAATGGGTGGCGGCCAGCTTCATGATCGCCATGACGCTGTCGATGCTGCTCACGCCTTGGCTGCTGAACCGATATGGCCTGCGCAGGACCTTCATCGGCGCGCTCGCGCTGCTTGGTGTGGGTGGCCTGATAGGTGGCGTCGCGCCAACCTTCGGTGTGATGCTTGCGATGCGTGTGGCCGAAGGCGTCGCGGCGGGCATCATGCAGCCGCTGCCCAATATCTTCATCCTGCGCGTGTTCGACGAACGCGAGCAGGGCAAGGCCCTGTCGCTGTTCGGCTTCGGTGTGGTGCTGGCGCCAGCCGTCGGGCCCAGCGTGGGCGGCTTTCTCGTCGAGACATTCGGCTGGCGCTCGATTTTCTTCGTGGTGGTGCCGCTGACGCTGATCGCCCTGGCGATGGCGCGTCGCTTCATGGCGGTGGACTCCGCGATGATGGGTGAGCGCAAGCCGCTGGACTGGCGCGGCCTGATGCTGGTCGGCGTGGCCACTGTCAGCCTGCTCAACGGGCTGGTGGAGATGCGCGGCGACGTGCATTCGGGGATTGGACTGGTCGCCCTGGGCGTGGTGATGCTTGCCGGATTCGTGTTCTGGCAACTGCGCGCGCCGTATCCGCTGATGAACATGCGGCTATACAGCTACCGGCAGTTCTCGGCCGGCGCCATCGTGGCGTTCATTTACGGGGCGGGGCTGTTCGGCTCCACGTACCTGCTGCCGGTCTACATGCAGATGGCGCTGTCCTATACGCCGTCGGCCGCGGGCATCGTGCTGATGCCAGCTGGCGTTGCGCTGGCGGTGACGATTGCCGTGGCCGGGCGCCTGACCAGCCGGGTCCCGCCGCACCGGCAGGTGTCGTTCGGGCTGGCGTTGCTGGCGGGGTCGTTTCTGCTCATGGCCACCGGGTCGACGGCTACGCCATACCTGCTGCTGGTGTTATATGCAGTGATCGGCCGGATCGGACTGGGCTGCGTCCTGCCCTCGCTGACGATGGGCTCGATGCGCGGGGTGGATTTCTCGATGATTGCGCAGGGCTCGAGCTGCATCAATTTCGTGCGGCAACTGGGCGGGGCGATCGGTGTGAGTCTGGCTGGTGTGGGGCTGCAATGGCGCCTTGCCGAACACGGCGCCGTGCTCGGCAAGGGCGGTGACGTGGCGGCGCAAGCCGCGCGCATCCAGGCTTTCGACGAGACTTTCCTGGCCGTGGGCGTGGTGATTGCCACAGCGATCCTGGCCGCCTGGCGCATCCGCCCGCGGCCAGTGCCGGCTGATTGATCAGCTGGCCTTGCCTTCGAGCAGGTCAGTCACGAGTTCGATGTACTTCTGCATCGCTTCCTCGCGGCCGGTGCCCTTGAGGGCTTCCCAGGCCTCGAACTTGTAGCGGCCCACGAAGTCGGTCATGCCTGGCTTGTCGCCGTGGGCGTCGCCTTCGGCGCCTTGCTTGTACAACGCGTACAGACGCAGCAGCGTCATGTTGTTGGGACGCTCGCTCAGCGTCTTGACGTCGATCTGGGCCTGGTCGAAACGGGTCTGCAGGTCGCTCATGAATATCTCCGGTAAGGCGGTGGATCAGTACAGTCTGCGATGATAAGCGGCGACGTCGGCTGTTTCAGCGCAAAAAAACCGAGGAACCGCTCGGTTGCGCCGGTTGGCGCATGGCCGAAGCGATGCTGTTCGCAAGGCCGCCGCCGTGCGTCGGCGCCTTACAGCTTTGGCCCGGCAACGGATACAATCGCGCCATGTCCTGGATTCTTGCTGTCGAAACCTCCACTGAGTGGTGTTCCGTCGCACTCGGACGCGCCGGAGCAGACGGCGCCATCGAGTGTTTCTCCCGTCATGAGCATACCGGCGCGCGATCGTCGTCGCGCGTGCTGCCGGCCGTAGGCGAAGTGCTGGCCGAGGCCGGTATCCGCCTGGCCGATTGCGCTGCCATCGCCTTTGGCGCCGGCCCCGGTTCGTTCACGGGCCTGCGCACGGCCTGCGGTGTCGCGCAAGGCCTGGCGTTTGGCGCCGGGCTGCCGGTCATTCCGGTCAATGTGCTGATGGCCTGCGCGGAAAGTGCGCGTGCGGGCACCCCGTTGTTGCCCGCCGGCACGGCGGTGCTGGTCGCGCTGGATGCGCGCATGGACGAAGCCTATGCCGCCGCGTTCCGCTGGGAAGATGCTGCCAACGAATGGCGCATGGACGGCGACATGCAGGTTGTCGCGCCAGAGGCCGTGGCGCGGCCCGACGGCGATTTCTGGATCGCGGGCAACGCGGCGCAGGTGTTCGGCGAGCGGCTGGCCGTCGCGGCCCAGGCAGGGCGCGTGGTGCCGGAGGCCATGCCTGACGCACGCGCCATGGTAACGATCGGCCTGCGCGCGCTGGCGCGCGGCGAGACCATCGACGCCGCGGATGCCATGCCGTTCTACATACGCGACAAGGTCGCCCAGACCATCGCCGAGCGCGAGGCGGTTGCCGCCGCCAAGGCCGCCGCGGCAAAAGTTGGAGATGCAGCGTGAGCGTCGCCATCGCGCCGATTCCCGATCAGCCCATCTGGCCGGAGACCCCGACCATGCCGGCGCTGCCCGCGGGCTGGGCGCTGGATCGGATGAGCGCGCTGGACGTGGAGGCGGTGGCTGAAATCGAACAACGGGCCTTTAGCCATCCCTGGACACGCGGTAACTTTGAGAATTCGCTCAAGGCCGGTCATCTCGGGCTGACCTTGCGCGATCCGTCGACGGCGCTGATTGGCTACGTCATGCTGATGCCGGTGGTCGACGAGATGCACCTGCTCAACATCACCATCGATCCGGTGTTCCAGCGGCATGGCTATGGCCGGTTGCTGCTGGGCATCGCGCTGGCTACCACGCACGCTCACCAGCTTCATACCATGCTGCTAGAGGTTCGCCCGTCGAATACCGGCGCGCTGGCGCTGTACATGGAGGCCGGGTTCGTGGAAATCGGCCGCCGCAAGGGCTATTACCCGGCCACGGCGCTCGGGCGCGAGGACGCGCTGGTACTGCGTCGCGACTGGTCGGCGGACCCGCCGGCGGTTTTGTCGACCGAGGAGGGTACGGTATGAACCGTCGGACCATGTTCCTCGAGGTGCTTGGCATTCCGGCCGAATGGGTGCCCCGCAGGGCGCCCGAAGCCGCTGAACTTGCCCAGGCCGAAGTCGCCGAAATAGCTGAAACGGTCGCCGTTGCCGAGCGCCCGTCGGCGAAGCCCGCGCAGGTTGCGGTGCCTTCGGACGTTGCGCCGGGGCTGGCGGACGTCGTCGACGTTGCCGCAGTCGCTGAAGTCGCTGACATGGGCGAAACTTCCGCGGCACCGGATATCGCGCACGCGGTCAACGAGGCGGAGGTCGCGGAAACGATCGAAGCCTTCGATACCCCTGGCCCAGCCCATGTCGTGGAAGTGCCGGTGCCGATCGCACTGGCGCCGGCGCAGGATGGGCGGGAAGCGTCGATCGCCGCGATGGACTGGCCGGTGCTGGCCGACAGCGTGGCCGGATGCACGGCCTGTGGCTTGTGCTCGACGCGCACGAACACCGTGTTTGGTGTCGGTGATCAGCAGGCCGAATGGATGCTCGTCGGCGAGGCGCCTGGCGAGAACGAGGACCTGCAAGGCGAGCCGTTCGTCGGCCAGGCTGGCAAGCTGCTCGACAACATGCTGGGGGCCCTCGGTTTGGCGCGTGGCCGCAACGTTTATATCGCCAACGTGCTCAAATGCCGTCCGCCCGGCAACCGCAATCCCGAGCCGGGCGAAGTGGCGCAATGCGAACCGTATCTGAAGCGCCAGATCGCGCTGATCAAGCCGAAGGTGATCGTGGTTCTGGGCCGCTTCGCGGCGCAGTCGCTGCTGCGCTCCACCACGCCGATCGGCAAGCTGCGCGGCGCGGTGCATAGCTACGAAGGCATCCCGGTGGTGGTGACTTATCACCCGGCCTATCTGCTGCGCACGCTGACCGACAAGGCACGCGCCTGGGAAGATCTTTGCCTGGCCCGCGAGGTACACGATCGTGCGGGAGCTCAAGCCTGATCTGGCGCAGGGCATCCCCCCGGGCGGGCCGGCAATGACCGGCGCCGACGGGCAGACGCCGCTCTGGCGGCGCGCGCCCTCGCAACGTACCCGCGACCTGGCGTGGAGTTCCTTGTCGCCGCCGCTGCTTTCCCGGTTGCCAGATGGGGCCGATGTTGTGCGCGTAGCGCAATGGCCAGCCGATGTGCGCGCCGCATGGCAGGATTGGCTGGCCCAGGCCGATCCGTCCACGCTCCCCGAGACCATCACAGAACTGAGTCACCACGCCGATGCCAACGACGGCCGCAGCCTCCGGCTGGGCCGCCATGCCGAGCGGTTGCTGCACTTCGCCTTGGACCATGCGCCGGGCATCGAACTGCTGGCCGCCAACGTGCCCATCCGCCGTGCCAATGGGCATGGCGTGCAGACGCTCGGCGAACTCGATGTCGTCTGGCGCGATCCCGTCGTCATGGAAACCGTGCATTGGGAAATGGCGGCCAAGTTCTATTTGATGGTCGATGGCATCGAGGACCGACGGCTCGACCTTCGTGCATTTGTCGGCCCGAATCTCGTGGATCGGCTGGGCGACAAGCTTGACCATATCGTGCGCCGGCAATTGCCGCTGGGCCGCACCGCAGAGGCGAAGGCCGCGCTCGGCCATGCGATCGACCGGAGTGAGGTCTACCTGCTGGGCTGGCTATTCTATCGGGACGGGGTGACGCCGCCGGGGCTGGATGTGCTGGGTATCGCCCCCGACCACCAGCGTGGCTGGTGGTCCACGCTGGATGTCTGGATGGACCGTGCGTCGGTGCGGGCAGGTCAGGGGAGTGGCGCGGCGCGCTGGTGCCGGCTGCAGCGTGCCGACTGGTTGTCTGGCGCGCGTGTGCCGGAGGCTGAAACCGAATCAGCGGAAGTGCTTCATGCGGTGCTGGCGGAACGATTTGGCGACGCGCATCCGGACCACGGCTGGCGGCGCGATGCGCCTGTCATGGTTTGTGAAATGGAGCCCGCCGGGACCGATCAGCCCGGCATCTGGGTGGAGCGTTCGCGCGGCTTCGTCGTGCCGCGCGGCTGGGAAGCGCGCGCCATCGAACGGGCGCGCAGGGATTGACCGGGGCGGGGCGGTGGTCCCCGCCAGCAGGGCTGCGGGCCCCGCCTGGGTCAGTGGTGCTTGTCCTCGCCGATCATCGCCAGCGAGTTGTAGATCTTCACATTGTGCTTGTGCAGGCGCATGACCAGCAGCATGGTCGCGCAGATGAACAGGCCCAGCGCCACGATCACGAACCCGATCGGTACATTCAATTTGATCAGCAGCGCGTACAGGCACAGCATCAGCAGCACCGACACATTCTCATTGAAGTTCTGCACCGCGATCGAGTGACCCGCCGAAAGCAGCACGTGGCCGCGGTGCTGGAGCAGTGCGTTCATCGGCACCACGAAATAGCCGGACATCGCGCCGACGATCATCAGGAAGACGTAGGCGATGGCCATGTACAGCGGCATGTGCAGGCCGAACAGGTCCAGCGTCACCTCCGGAATGGTGTCCTTGGTGTAGAACGCCATGATCATCACCGTCACGCCCATGGCCACGCCGAACGGCAGCACGGACAGCGACTTGCGCAGCGGAATCCTTGCCGCAGCCATGATGGCTCCCACGGCCACGCCCACGGCCACTACGGCTTGCAGCAGCGCGCCCTGCGACAGGTTCAGGCCGAGTGACTTTTCCGCCCACTTGAGCACGATGAACTGCAGCGTGGCGCCCACGCCCCAGAACAGGGTGGTGACCGCCAGCGAGATCTGGCCGAGCTTGTCGCGCCAGAGCGCGATAAAGCAGTCGCCGAACTCCGCGATCAGCTTGACCGGGTTCTTTTCCTGCTGGGGATAGCGGGCACCGGTGTCCGGAATGAACAGGTTGAAGATCGACGCGATCACGTAGAAGAACATGATCACCACCATCGCCGCTTCGGCCGGCGTATTGATGCCGGTGTCGACGTACGGCATGTCGAAGTGCAGCAGGATGGTGGAGACGTGAACCGAGATCAGCGCGCCGCCCACTACGGTGCCCAGGATGATCGAGCCCACGGTGAGGCCTTCGATCCACCCGTTCGCCATGACCAGTTTCTCGGGGGGCAGCAGCTCGGTCAGGATGCCGTACTTGGCCGGCGAATAGGCCGCAGCCCCGAACCCGACGATCCCGTAGGCCAGCAGCGGGTGCAGCCCGAACATCATGATGGCGCAGCCGACTATCTTGATCGTGTTGGTGATCGCCATGACCTTGCCCTTGGGCATCGAGTCCGCGAAGGCGCCCACAAAGGCAGCCAGCACCACATAGGACAGCACGAAGAACAGCTTGAGCAGCGGGGTCATCCACTGCGGGGAATGCAATTCGGTGAGAAGGGCAATGGCAGCAATGAGCAGCGCATTGTCGGCCAGCGACGAAAAAAACTGCGCGGCCATGATCGTGTAGAAACCCTTCTTCATACCTTCGACTTTGTCTCCATCGCGGAAGCCCGCCTGGGCGGACAAATGCCCGCCAGCCGGCAGCGCCGCGGCTTGCAGGGAACCTGTCGCTCCAGCTTTGTCAAAGTGGGGCGGTTGCGCAACATTCGCGTGCTTTGCCGCCTGCCTGACCGTCATTGACATATTGCTTCTCTTTTAAAACATTGCCGGAGCGTCCGGCTTTATATCACGAAACCGCGACATTTCAGCACACAGGGAAACGCGCATTGGACAGCATGTCGCCGCTTGGATTCCCGGAATTTTCGTCCGGTTGTGTTCAAATATCGACTGCGCGATGCGAGAGCCGCAGGCCGGCGTTTCTGCCGACCATCCACCACCGTCCGGTGTCCCCATCAACGCACGAATCCCGCAGGTTGCTGACCGGGTCTTCCCTGAATTGGTGCAAGACCCATCCGGCAGCCGGCCCAAGTTGTCTATTCCATGCCAAGACCCATTCAAGCCGTCATCCACCAGCCCGCGCTGGCCAACAATCTTGAGGTGGTGCGTCGCCAAGCGCCGGCATCCCGCATCTGGGCTGTCGTCAAGGCCAACGCCTACGGCCACGGCATCCGCCGAGTCTTTGCCGGTCTCAAGGCCGCCGACGGGTTTGGCCTGCTCGATCTCTCGGAAGCCGTGCTGTTGCGCGACCTTGGGTGGCAGGGCCCGATCCTGCTGCTCGAAGGTATCTTCCAGGCGCAGGATGTGCCGCTGCTCGAGCAATACCGCCTGACCACCGCCGTGCACTGCGAGGAGCAGTTGCGGATGCTTGAGCTGGCCCGCCCCAAGGGGCCGCTGGCGATCCAGCTCAAGCTGAATACCGGCATGAACCGCCTCGGCTTCCGTCCGGCGCAGTACCGCGCCGCCTGGGAACGGGCCCGGACCATGTCCTGCATCGGCAGCATTGTCCACATGACGCACTTTTCCGATGCCGACAGCAAGCGCGGCATTGCGCATCAGGTGGAAGCCTTCGAAGCCGCCACGGCCAACCTGCCGGGGGAGGTCAGCATGGCCAACTCGGCCGCCGTGCTCTGGCATCCGCAGGCGCATCGCAACTGGGTGCGCCCCGGCGTCATCCTCTACGGCGGATCGCCCACCGGGGTGTCGTCCGATATCGCCGAGACCGGCCTGCAACCGGCGATGTCTCTCCATAGCGAGCTGATCGGCATACAGGATCTGCAACCAGGCGATACGGTCGGCTATGGCTCCATGTTTACTGCGGACCGCGCGATGCGGGTCGGGGTGGTGGCGTGCGGCTACGCCGACGGCTACCCGCGCCATGCGATGGGCTGGGGCGAGCGCCGCGCGCCGGTGCTGGTCGACGGCGTGCGCACGCAATTGGTGGGGCGGGTGTCCATGGACATGATCTGCGTCGACCTGACCCCCTGCCCGAAGGCAAAGGTAGGCACGCCGGTCACGCTCTGGGGCCATGGTCTGCCGATCGACGACGTGGCCGCCGCCAGCGGCACGGTTGGCTATGAACTGATGTGCGCGCTGGCGCCGCGCGTGCCGACTTCCGTTGCCACGTTGACTACCGCCGACGCCGTATAAATGGCCAAAACCAAGACGGTATACACATGCACCGAGTGCGGCGGCACCACGCCGCGCTGGGCGGGCCAGTGCCCACAGTGCAACGCCTGGAACACGCTGGTGGAAACGGTGGCGGATTCGGGTTCGTCCGCGGCACGCCGTTTCCAGCCGCTGGCGACGTCCGCCGTGGTGCGCAAGCTGTCGGAGATCGAGGCGGCCGATGTGCCACGCTTCTCGACCGGTATCGACGAGTTCGACCGCGTGCTTGGCGGCGGCCTGGTGGCGGGTGGGGTGGTGCTGATCGGCGGGGACCCTGGCATCGGTAAATCGACCCTGCTGCTGCAGACGCTGGCCAACCTGTCGGCCAGCCGGCGCGTGCTCTATGTGAGCGGCGAGGAATCCGCCGCCCAGATCGCGCTGCGCGCCCATCGCCTGGGTGTGGAGGCGGCCACGCTCGGCCTGCTGCCCGAGATTCAGTTGGAGAAGATCCAGGCCACGCTCGAGGCCGACAAGCCCGAGGTGGCCGTGATCGACTCGATCCAGACGGTTTACTCGGAGGCGCTGACGTCCGCGCCGGGCTCCGTGGCTCAGGTACGCGAATGCGCGGCGCAACTGACGCGGATCGCCAAGAGTACCGGCATCACGATCATCCTGGTTGGCCACGTGACCAAGGAAGGCAGCCTGGCTGGCCCGCGTGTGCTCGAACACATCGTGGACACGGTGCTGTACTTCGAGGGGGACACCCATTCCTCGCACCGCTTGATCCGGGCGTTCAAGAACCGCTTCGGCGCGGTCAACGAACTCGGTGTATTCGCGATGACCGAGCGCGGCCTGCGCGGCATCAGCAATCCGTCGGCGCTGTTCCTCTCCCAGCATGAGGAGCAGGTGGCCGGTTCCTGCGTGCTGGTGACCCAGGAGGGCACGCGGCCATTGCTGGTCGAAGTGCAGGCGCTGGTCGACACCGCCAACGTGCCGAATCCGCGCCGGCTGGCCGTGGGCCTGGAACAGAACCGGCTGGCGATGTTGCTGGCCGTGCTGCATCGTCACGCGGGTATCGCGTGTTTCGACCAGGACGTCTTCCTGAACGCGGTGGGTGGGGTCAAGATCACCGAGCCGGCCGCCGACCTGGCCGTGCTGCTGTCGATTCATTCGTCGATGCGCAATAAGCCGCTGCCTCGCGGCCTGGTGGTGTTCGGCGAGGTGGGCCTGGCGGGAGAAATCCGCCCGAGCCCGCGCGGACAGGAGCGGCTCAAGGAAGCCGCCAAGCTTGGCTTCACGATGGCGGTGATTCCGAAGGCCAACGCGCCGAAGCAGCGGATCGACGGACTGGAGGTCATCGCGGTGGACCGGCTGGAACAGGCCATCGACCGGGTCAGGCATCTGGACTGACGTGGAAGGAAAAAAAGCCCCGCCGAAGCGGGGCTTTTTCATGGGCGCCGTCTCTGGCGCCCGAGCTGCCGGATCAGCGGTAGGTGCCCACCACCCGCACGAACTTCTGGGTATCGTCACCCGTGGTCGAGCGGATCTCGATGGTGCGCTGGTCTCCGGCCAAAGCGAAGGCCGGGAACGTGGCGCCGTTGCAGCTACCGAACGCGCTGGAGCCCTGCTTGGCGGTGCTGACCGTGACGGAGCGCTGCAGGTACGACGGCACGTTGGTCTGGATGAACGTGCGATCGCCCGCTGCGGGCGCGGGCGCAACCGCGGCGGCGAACTGGCGGCCGAAGGCGAGGGCGCGGTCCACGGGCTCGGCGTTCTGTGTCCAGTTCACATCGACCGTGGTCTGGACGCCGGTCTTGCCGCCGGACGTCGTCACGAAATCGAGACTGCCTTCCGCGATCTCGTTCCAGGTCTGGCGCGCGATGACAGACGGCATCAGCACGCCACCCGACGACGTCACGGTGAACGAATCGTCCGGCGAGGCCGGCAGTGTGGTCTTGTAGGACAGATCGTTGTTCAGATACCAGACGTCGAACGTGTAGCTGGCGAAGGTCGGGATCGCGGCGATGTCGCTGTCGGACAGCGGCGCCGACGCATAGGTGTTGGCGCCCGAACTCAGCGACGACCAGGTCAGCGCATCCCCAGCTTTCAGCGGCGTCGCGGCCAGTACCACGGTACTGCTGGACTGCCCTGAACTGTTGATGACCTCGTTGGCCGCCGTGGGGTCGTCGGCGGCGTACCTCAGCGAGCCGTTCAGGTTCTGGATCACGAGGTTGGCGCTTGAGCCGCATACGCGCGAACGGGCCAGTACGACACCCGCGCTGGGCAGGCCGGGGCCCGTGACGCGCACGAGCTGCGCCTTGTATCCGAGGCCGGTCTGCGGATTCAGCAATACGCGCAGACTGGTTTCATAGCGCGAAGCGATGCCCGCAGCCGGATTGCGCTCGATCACCTTGCTGATGCGGCGCGTGACGGCAGCTTCGTACTGGCGCTGGTTGCCGGTCATCGTCCACGTGCCGGCGCGGTTGGTCACGCGGCGGGTGAACTGCGACGTACTGCCGTCGGCACGCACGAACGGGAAACGCACGAATGCCGTGGCCTCGCCGCTATCGGCCTTGCCGTTGAACAACACGATCGGAGCCTGGAAGACGGCGCCATTCATGTCAGTCGACGAGAACAGGGCGGAGAAATCGACGGCTGCCGAATAGCTGTTGTTGAGATAGTCGCTGGCGAATGCCGGCGCGCACGCCGTGAGCAGCGCGGTGGCGCTGGCACGAGCGGCCGGCGCCGCGGCGAAGCAGGCTTGCAGGTTCGCGCGGATTGCTTCGAACGTACGGGCATTGGTGGAGGCTGTCGGCGTAGGCAGTGCGGCGGGCGGGTTGGTCAATGCGCCGGCGTCGAGCACGGCTTCCGGAATGGAACCGCCCGTAAGTTGTGCCCCCCGGGATGCCAGCTTGACGCCGTTGGTGGTCAGGGTCACGTGGATGAGGTCGATGACCGCGTCGGCGCCCTGGCCCTCGGTGGTGAGCGGGGTGGAAATCGGGTCGAAGCTGCTGGCGTTCAGCCCGGCGCTGGTTGCGACATTGGCCAGCACGGCACGCAGGGCGGCCGTGGCTTGCTGCACGCCGGCGCTGCTGACCTTGCTGTTGAGCGCGCTGGCGCTGGTCAGGTCGGACGGATTGCCGCCAGCCAGCAATGCCGCAAGCGCGGTAGTCAGCGGCGTCACGTTGGCCGTGACCGTGGAGCCGCTCGCGGGTTTGGTCGGCAGCACGGACACATAGGTCACGGTCTCGCCACCGGCCGTGCCGGTTGCCAACAGGGCAAACGGCGCGCGGAAGCCGGATACGTCGAAGCTGTACCGTCCGTTTGCGTCGGCGACGCGGGTGCCGACGGTCTTGCCATCGGCATCGAACATGGTGACCTGCGCGCCACCCATGAACGCACCGGATGCCGCAGTACCTTGCACCGTTGCCGCGGGCTGGCTGCCGCCGCCATTGTTGCCACCAGTGCTGCCGCTATCGCCGCCACCACCACATGCCGCTATCACCGCAACCGTCATGATGCCGAGCACGGGTGTCCAGATGCGCGAGCCACGCCCGCGCAACGTCTCTTGAATCCCCATTTGATTTGATTTCCCTGAGTGCCGGATGGCGAGTCCGGCTGTCTTATTGGATTTCTTGCGTTCGCCGATCCGAGAGGATATTCACGTGGCGATGATGCTGTTCCCCACTTTGGTGGGGTGTGGCGAGTGCGACACAAAGGCCGGCCACGCTTGACGGAGGACCATGCGCGGGCACTTGGTCAATGCCGAATCGGGTCGATGCGGCAATCCGCCACAGCTGCCGGCGAGGCCGGTTGCCGGGGCGCAATGAAGATATCGATGAAAATGGGTAATAATCGCGTCGAAGAAATTTCGCACCCAATGCCCATGCAAGCCAATTCCCGAACCTATTTCCTGCTGATCGCCATCGTCTCTTTCGCGATGGTCGGTGCCGCGCTGTATATGCAGTACGCGGAGAACCTGCAACCGTGCCCGCTCTGCATCATGCAGCGCTTCGCGTTCATTGGTATCGGTATCTTTTCGTTGCTGGCGGTCATCGCGCAGAACACGCGCACGCTCTGGCAGGGCCTGGGGATGCTTTCTGGCGTGGGCGGCATTGCCGTGGCGGGCTACCAGGTGGCGTTGCTGATGAACCCGAAAGCGTCCTGCGGCATCGACCCGCTGGAGAACTGGGTTAACTCGCTGCCCACGGCCAAGCTGCTGCCGCAGGTGTTCTATTCGGATGGCCTGTGCACGGCACCCACGCCGCCCATCCTGGGCCTTTCAATTCCGGCCTGGTCGCTGATCTGGCTGCTGATTCTGACGCTGACGCTTGCCGTCGGGCTGATTCGTCGCGAGAAGCATTTCCGCTGAGCGGCGTGATTCTTGGCTCTCTTGGCCTTCTTGTCCTTCTTGAGCCCCTTTCCCGCGTGCGTGAGAGGGGCGCAAGCTTCAGGTCGATTGAGTTGCCTCAGGCGATCTGCTCGATCTGCTCCTGCAGTTCGAGCCAGCGTTCCTCCAGTTGCTCGAGTTCGCCGGTGACTTCGCCCTGGCGCTTGAGCATGTCCTTCAGCTTCGTCCTGTTGGCGTCGTCGTAGCTCGACGCGTCAGACATGAACGCGTCGATCGTGGTCTTGTCGGCCTGTAGCACCGACATCCGCTTTTCTACTTTTTCCAGTTCCTTCGTCAGTGGCTTGCGCAGTACCGACAGGCGCTGGCGCTCGTCGGCTTCTGCGCGGCGCTGGTCCTTCCGGTTGACCACGGGCGCGGCTTCGGCGGCGTGCGCGGCCGTGGCCGCGTTGCGCTTGGCGGCCGCCTGTTGCAGCAGCCAGTCGCGGTAGTCGTCCAGATCGCCATCGAACGGGCGGATCGTGCCCTCGGCCACGAGCATGAACTGGTCCGAGGTGGCGCGCAGCAGATGTCGGTCGTGCGAGACCAGGATCAGCGTGCCTTCGAACTGGGCCAGCGCCATCGTCAGCGCTTCGCGGGTGTCGAGGTCCAGGTGGTTGGTCGGTTCGTCCAGCAGCAGCAGATTCGGCTTTTGCCAGACGATCAGCGACAGCGCCAGCCGGGCCTTCTCGCCACCCGAGAACGGTTCGATCGGGGACGTCGCCATGTCACCGCGGAAATTGAAGCTGCCCAGGAAGTCGCGCAGTTCCTGCTCGCGCACGTCCGGCGCCAGCCGCGCCAGATGCTGGAGCGGCGAATCGTGGTCGCGCAGCGTTTCCAGCTGGTGCTGGGCGAAGTAGCCGATCACGAGTCCCTTGCCCAGCCGGACGGTGCCGTTCAGCGGCGCCTGCGTGCCGGCCAGCGTCTTCACCAGCGTCGACTTGCCCTGGCCGTTCGCGCCCAGCAGGCCGATGCGCTGACCGTTCTGGATCGACAGTGCAAGGTTGTGCAGGATCGTGACGGGCGGGTCGGCCTCGGCATAGCCGCAGTCGACACCTTCCAGCACCATCATCGGGTTCGGCGCTGAATCGGGCTCGCGGAATTCGAAAGCGAAGCCCGCTGCCACGTGCACCGGCGCCAGCCGCTCCATCTTCTCCAGTGCCTTCACCCGGCTTTGCGCCTGGCGAGCCTTGGTGGCCTTGGCCTTGAAGCGGTTGATGAACGACTCCAGGTGCGCGATTTCCTTCTGCTGGCGCGCGTAGGCTGACTGCTGCTGCGCCATCTGCTGCAGCCGCATCGTTTCGAACTGCGTGTAGTTGCCGCCGTAACGCTTCAGTTGCTGGTTCTCGATATGCACCGTGACGTTGCAGATCGCGTCGAGGAATTCGCGATCGTGCGAGATCATCACCAGCGTGCCGGGGTAGCGCGCAAGCCAGTCTTCGAGCCAGACGATGGCGTCGAGGTCCAGGTGGTTGGTCGGTTCGTCAAGCAGCAGCAGGTCCGACGGACACATCAGCGCCTGCGCCAGGTTCAGGCGCATCCGCCAGCCGCCCGAGAACGATGCCACGGGCTGCGACACCTGCGGCAGCGTGAAGCCCAAGCCCAGCAACAGCGCCTCCGCGCGCGCGGCGGCGGTGTAGCCGTCGGCGTCGGCATAGGCTGCATGGGCTTCGCCTTCGGCTGAGCCATCGCCGCTGGCTTGGGCGGCGGCGATCCGAGCCTCGATCTCGCGCAGGCGGGCATCGCCATCGACCACATAGTCCACGGCGGAGCGGGCTACCGCGGGCGTCTCCTGCGCCACATGGGCAATGCGCCACTGGGCGGGCAGGAAGACGTCGCCGCCGTCGGCGTGCAACTCGCCGCGCAGCATGGAGAACAGCGTGGACTTGCCACTGCCGTTGGCGCCGACAAGGCCGACGCGCTCGCCCGGATTGAGCGTCACGCTGGTGTGGTCGAACAGCACTTTGGTGCCGCGCTGGAGGACAAGCTGGTCGATTCGGATCACGGAGGAGACGGGAGGCTAAAGCTGGAAACGGTTTTTCGGCAGGCCGGCATTGTATCGCGCCGGCATCTAAAGACTGTCGCCGCTGGCTATGTTCGGCCGCTTGTTCTGAGGGATTACCCCTAATCGGCCACTTTTCACTCTCCTGGTACAGCAATTGCGTGTAAATTTATTTACATAGACGGCTGCACCGGGAAAGTGCTTTTTCATCAAAGCGCGATGCCGGTCCTGGTGCGCCAATCATTGTTTCGCGCTGATTCGCGCGGTTTTGAATGGATCCTGTAGTCCCGAGATGCCAGACGGCCAGCTAATTTCCGAGCGTATTGCACGCGCCTTGCCAACGTTGACGCCCGCGCACCAGCGCATGGCGCAGTACGTCCTGGAAAACCCGTTCCGCGCCGCCACGATGCGGATCGACGAGTTCGCCACGGCTGTGGACGTATCGGTGGCTACGGCCAACCGTTTTGCGCGCGCGCTGGGATTCGAAGGCTATCCGCAGTTCCGCACCGAACTCGTACGCGGCTTCGAGGCCACGCTGGCACCGGTGGAGCGATTGCGCGACGAACTGGCGCGCCCCACCACGGCGGCGGAGGTGTTCGCGGCTTCGCTCGAGGAGGGTATCCGTAATCTGGAAGCCACGCGCCGCGCGCTGGACCCCGAAGCCTGCGAGCGTGCGGTGTCGGCGATCCTGGAGGCGGAGCGTGTCTACGTGATGGGCTTTGGCGCCAGCGGATTCCTGGCCGGGCTGCTGCAGCACGGTCTGGAGATGCATTGCCGCATGGTCACGTCGGTGTCCAACGCCGGTGGCGCATCCCATGCGGGACGGCAACTGTTCAAGCTGCAACCGCAGGATCTGGTCATCGCCATCGCGTTTCCGCGCTACGTGACTGACACGGTCATGCTGGCCCAGCGCGTCAAGGAGCACGGCGGCCGATTGATGGCGCTGACCGATGGCCCGGCATCACCGCTGGCACCGCTGGCTGACTACACGCTCTACGCCAATACTGGATACCGGTTCTCCGCCAATTCCGATGCGACGGTTCTGGCGCTGATCGAGGCGCTGTGCGGCGCCGTGGCGCACCGGTCCGCGCGGTCGGTCAAAGCGGCTGCCGAAATGACCGAATTCCTGCTGCCCTGGCTACACGGCGCGCCCGACGCGCGTGGTGGCCGGATTGCCGCGAAATCTTCCGACTGATCCCCGACCGAAGTAGAAGGACCCCATGTCTCAAGCTGTTATCGCCATCCACGGTGGCGCGGGCACGATCACCCGTGCCGCGATGAATGCCGAGCGCGAACGCGAGTACACCGCCGCGCTCGAGCAGGTACTGCTCGCTGGCCAGCGCGTGCTGGCCGACGGCGGCACCGCGCTCGACGCGGTCACCGAAGCGGCGCGCCTGCTCGAAGACTGTCCGCTGTTCAACGCCGGCCGGGGTGCCGTGCTGACCCATGCCGGCACGTTCGAACTCGACGCGGCAATCATGGATGGCCAGACGCTGGGCGCCGGCGCCGTGGCCTGCGTCAAGCGCCTGCGCAACCCGGTGCTGGCCGCGCGCGCCGTGCTGGAACGCAGCGAGCACGTGCTGTTCGCTGCCGAAGGCGCCGAGGCGTTCGCCGAAGCGCAGGGGCTGGAACTGGTCGGGCCCGAGTACTACTTCACGCAGGCCCGCCACGATCAATGGGTGCGTGCGCAGGCCAGCACAGGCATGGCGCTGCTCGACCACGACGCGGCTGCACTGGCCGCCCGGGCGGGGGCTGCCGATCCGATCGATCCCGACAACAAGTTCGGCACGGTTGGCGCGGTGGCCTGCGATGCCGCCGGCAACCTCGCCGCGGCCACGTCGACCGGCGGCGTCACCAACAAGCAGGTGGGCCGCGTGGGCGATACCCCGATCGTTGGGGCCGGCTGCTACGCGGACGACGTCGCGGCAGTCTCGGCCACGGGCACGGGCGAGATGTTCATCCGCACCGTGGCCGCGTTCGACGTCTCGGCGCAGATGCGCTACGCGGGGTTGTCGCTCGAGGAATCGGCGCGCCGCGTGGTGATGGAAAAGCTTCCTGCGATTGGCGGCCGTGGTGGCCTGATCGCGGTGGACCGTGCGGGCAACGTCACGCTGCCGTTCAACACGGAAGGCATGTACCGAGGCGTGGCGCGCGTTGGCGAGCCGGCCACTGTCTGGATCTACGGCTGATATGGCGAAGACCGTTTCGAAACAAGGCATCGTGCTGCCGCCCGAACGCGTGGTGGCCGTCGACAACCTCACCGTGCGCTTCGCCACGTCGGAGCGTACCGTCGAGGCTGTGCGCAACCTGTCGTTCCATGTCGACCGTGGCGAAACGCTGGCCGTGGTTGGCGAGTCGGGCTCGGGCAAGTCGGTGACGTCGCTGGCGCTGATGCGCCTCGTGGAGCACGGCGGCGGCAAGATCGCCAATGGCGCCATGGCGCTGCGCCGGCGCAATGGCGAGGTGCTCGATCTGGTCAATGCCGGCGAATCGACGTTGCGCAAGGTGCGCGGCGCGGACGTGGCGATGATCTTCCAGGAGCCGATGACCTCGCTGAACCCAGTGTTTCCGGTCGGCGAGCAGATCGCGGAGTCGATTCGCCTGCATCAGGGCAAGAACAAGGCCGCAGCCCGTGCCGAGGCGCTGCGTATGCTGGAACTGGTGCGCATTCCGGAGGCGCGGCGCGTGCTCGACCGCTTCCCGCATCAGCTCTCGGGCGGCATGCGGCAGCGCGTGATGATCGCGATGGCGCTGTCCTGCAAGCCGGGGTTGCTGATTGCGGACGAGCCGACTACCGCGCTCGACGTGACGATCCAGGCTGAGATCCTGCAACTCATCCGCAATCTCCAGGCGGAAATGAACATGGGCGTGGTCTTCATCACGCACGACATGGGCGTGGTGGCCGAGGTGGCCGATCGCGTGCTGGTGATGTATCGCGGTGAAAAGGTGGAGGAGGGCACGTCAGATCAGGTGTTCCATGCGCCCGCCCATCCGTACACGCGCGCGCTGCTGTCTGCCGTGCCGAAGCTCGGCGCGATGGCGGGCACCGATCTGCCGGCCCGTTTCCCGCTGGTGCAGATGAGCGATACCGACAAGGTGGTCGAGGAAGCGCCGCAGGACACCATCCCGGCAGGCGCCAAGCCGATCCTGCGCGTACGCGACCTGGTGACGCGCTTCGATGTGCCAGGCGGCCTGTTCGGCAAGGTCACGCGCCGCGTTCACGCGGTGGAGCAAGTCAGCTTCGATCTCTACCCGGGCGAGACGCTGGCGCTGGTTGGCGAATCGGGCTGCGGCAAGTCGACCACGGGACGTTCGCTGTTGCGGCTGGTCGATTCGCAGAGCGGCACGATCGAGTTCGCAGGCCAGAACATCAGTCAGATGCAGGGGCCGGCGCTTCAGGCGCTGCGCCGCAATATCCAGTTCATCTTCCAGGACCCGTTTGCGTCGCTGGACCCGCGTGTGCCGGTCGGCTACTCGATCATGGAGCCGCTGCTGGTGCACAAGGTGGCCAGCGGCAAGGAAGCCGAGGCGCGAGTTGCCTGGCTGCTCGAAAAGGTGGGCCTGACCGCCGCGCACGCATCGCGCTATCCGCACGAGTTCTCGGGTGGCCAGCGCCAGCGGATCTGCATCGCGCGCGCCCTGGCGCTGAACCCGAAGGTGGTCGTGGCCGACGAGTCGGTGTCGGCGCTCGACGTGTCGATCCAGGCGCAGATCGTCAACCTGATGCTCGGCCTTCAGCGCGAGCTGGGCGTGGCCTTCCTGTTCATCTCGCACGATATGGCCGTGGTGGAGCGCGTAAGCCACCGCGTGGCCGTGATGTATCTGGGCCAGATCGTCGAGATCGGCCCGCGTCGCGCCATCTTCGAGAACCCGCAGCACCCGTATACGAAGAAGCTGATGTCGGCGGTGCCAATCGCCGATCCGGCCCGGCGCCACATGAAGCGCGAGCCGCTTTCCGACGAGATCCCCAGCCCGATCCGCGCGGTCGGTGACGAGCCAGTGGTCCAGCCGCTGGTTGCCGTGGCCGGCAGTGGCGCGCACGGACATTACGTAGCCCGGCACGCCGTCGGCGGCGCCTACTGAAGTTCGTTTTCCTCAAGGAGAAGTGAAGATGTCTGACCGCAAGGTTTCGTTCCGCCTGATGGCCGGCGCCACCGCAGTGGGCGCCATGGGCATGATGGCCGCCGCGCCGGCATTTGCCGCCAAGGACGCGGTGATGGCCGTGTACTCCACCTTCACCACGCTGGACCCGTACGACGCGAACGACACGCTGTCGCAGGCGGCGGTGAAGTCGTTCTACCAGGGCCTGTTCGGCTTCGACAAGGACATGAAGCTGGTCAACGTGCTGGCCGAGAGCTACGACGTCAGCAAGGATGGCCTGGTCTACACGATCAAGCTCAAGAAGGGCGTGAAGTTCCACGACGGCACCACGTTCGACGCGACCGCCGTCAAGGCCAATCTGGACCGCGTGACCGATCCGGCCAACAAGCTCAAGCGCTACACGCTGTTCAACCGTGTGGCCAAGACCGACGTGGTGGACCCGAACACGGTGCGAATCACGCTCAAGGAACCGTTCTCGCCGTTCATCAACGTGCTGGCCCACCCGTCGGCGGTGATGATCAGCCCGACCGCGCTGAAGAAGTACGGCAAGGAGATTGCCTTCCACCCCGTGGGCACCGGTCCGTTCGAGTTCGTGGAATGGAAGCAGACCGATTACCTGAAGGGCAAGAAGTTCGCGGGCTACTGGAAGACCGGCTATCCGAAGATCGACACGATCACCTGGAAGCCCGTGGTCGACAACAACACGCGCTCGGCCGTGATGCAGACCGGCGAGGCCGACTTCGCGTTCAGCATTCCGTTCGAGCAGGCCGCGGTGCTCAAGGCCAGCCCGAAGGTGGACCTGATCGACGGGCCGTCGATCATCCAGCGCTACCTGTCGCTGAACACGATGGTCAAGCCGTTCAACGACCCCAAGGTGCGTCAGGCGATCAACTACGCGATCAACAAGGAGGCGCTGGCCAAGGTGGCGTTCGCCGGCTACGCCGTACCGTCGGCCGGCGTGGTGCCTCCGGGCGTGGACTACGCCGAGAAGCTGGGCCCATGGCCGTACAACCCGGCCAAGGCGCGCGAACTGCTCAAGGAAGCCGGCTACCCGAACGGCTTCGAAACGACGCTGTGGTCGGCCTATAACCACACCACCGCGCAGAAGGTGATCCAGTTCGTGCAGCAGCAGCTGCAACAGGTGGGCATCAAGGCGCAGGTGCTGGCACTGGAAGCTGGCCAGCGCGTGGAACGCGTGGAGTCCGTGGCCAAGCCCGAGGACGCCGGCGTGCGGATGTACTACGTGGGCTGGTCGTCGTCGACCGGTGAATCGGACTGGGCGCTGCGTCCGCTGCTGGCTTCGGAAGCGATGCCGCCGAAGCTGCTGAACACGGCCTACTACAAGAACGACCAGGTCGATGCCGATATCGCCAACGCGCTGCGCACGACCGATCGCGCCGAGAAGGCCAAGCTCTACAAGGATGCTCAGGAACGCATCTGGAAGGACGCGCCGTGGGCCTTCCTGGTGACCGAGAAGGTGCTGTACGCGCGTTCGAAGCGCCTGACCGGCGCGTACGTGATGCCCGACGGCTCGTTCAATTTCGACGAGATCGATATCAAGCAGTAAGCGGTTGGTATGTCTTCGGTGTTTTCCCCTCTCCCATTCATGGGGGAGGGGGAGTGCCGCAGTAACGCAGTAACGCAGTAACGCAGTAAGAGTGGTTGCAAGTCGTGGTATCGCAGTGCCGCAGTACCAAAAACAAGCACAAGCTGTATGCAGTAAGCCGTGTGGCTGCCTGCCCGGATACGCGGGGTTGAGGGCGGGCGGCCGGCGGTCCTCAATTTTCCGTTGCGAGATGCTGAATTACTTCCTCAAACGACTTCTGGGCGTGATACCCACCATGCTGATCGTGGCGGTGCTGGTATTCCTGTTCGTCCATCTGCTGCCCGGCGATCCGGCGCGGCTGGCCGCGGGCCCGGAGGCCGACGCGGACACCGTGGAACTCGTGCGTAAGGACCTCGGGCTCGATCGCCCGATGCCGGAGCAGTTCGTGCGTTACTTCTCGAACGCTCTGCGGGGGGACTTCGGTACCTCGCTGCGCACCAAGCGGCCCGTTTCGGAAGAAATCGGCGACCGCTTCCTGCCCACGTTGTACCTGACGATCGCGTCGATGGTGTGGGCCGTTATCTTCGGCATGACCATCGGCATCTGCTCGGCCGTGTGGCGGAATCAGTGGCCGGACCGCCTGGGCATGACGCTGGCGGTGTCGGGTATCTCGTTCCCGGCCTTCGCGCTGGGGATGCTGCTGATGGAAGTGTTCTCGGTGCAGCTCGGCTGGCTGCCGTCGATCGGCGCCGATAGCTGGAAGCACTACATCCTGCCGTCGCTGACGCTCGGCGCAGCCGTAGCCGCCGTGATGGCGCGATTCACGCGCGCATCGTTCATCGAGGTACTGCAGGAGGACTTCGTCCGTACCGCGCGCGCCAAGGGCGTGCGCGAGACCGTGGTCGTGATCAAGCATACGCTGCGCAACGCAATGATTCCCGTCGTGACGATGATGGGCCTGCAGTTCGGCTTTCTGCTGGGTGGCTCGATCCTTGTCGAGAAGGTGTTCAACTGGCCCGGCCTCGGCCGCCTGCTGGTGGATGCCGTGGAGATGCGCGACTACCCGGTGATCCAGGCCGAGGTGCTCTTGTTCTCGCTCGAATTCATCCTGATCAACCTGGTGGTGGACGTCCTGTACACCGTGATCAACCCCACCATCCGCTACAAATAAGGAGGCTGGCATGTCCGATATTTCCACGCCCGCCGCTCCCGAGGCCGCCAACGTCCCGGAGGCCGTCCGCACGCCCTGGACCGAGTTCTGGCGCAAGTTCTGCAAGCAGCATCTGGCACTGGCCGCCGGCGCGTTCGTGCTGCTGCTGGTGGTGGTCGCGATTCTGGCGCCGCACATCGTCCCGTACGATCCCGAGAACTTCTTCGACTACGACGCGCTCAACGCAGGCCCGTCGGCCGCGCACTGGATGGGCGTTGACTCGCTCGGGCGCGACATCTTCAGCCGCATCCTGGCCGGCACGCGCATTTCGCTGGCGGCCGGCTTCTTCTCGGTGATCATCGGCGCGGTCATCGGCACGGTGCTGGGCCTGCTGGCCGGTTACTACGAGGGCTGGTGGGACCGTATCGTCACGCGCATCTGCGATGTGCTGTTCGCGTTCCCGGGCATCCTGCTTGCGATCGCCATCGTCGCGATCCTGGGCAATGGCATGGTCAATGTGATCTTCGCAGTGGCGGTGTTCAGCATTCCAGCCTTCGCGCGCCTTGTGCGGGGCAACACGCTGATGCTCAAGCGGCTCACGTACGTGGAAGCGGCACGTAGTATTGGCGCATCCGACTGGACGATCCTGATGCGGCATATCCTGCCCGGTACCGTGTCGTCGATCGTGGTGTACTTCTCGATGCGGATCGGCACGTCGATTATCACGGCGGCTGGCCTGTCATTCCTGGGCCTTGGCGCGCAACCGCCCACGCCCGAGTGGGGCGCGATGCTGAACGAGGCGCGCGCTGACATGGTGACCGCGCCCCATGTGGCGATTTTCCCGAGCCTGGCGATCTTCCTGACCGTGCTGGCGTTCAACCTGCTGGGCGATGGCCTGCGCGATGCGCTCGATCCGAAGATCGACCGGCGCTGATGGCACCTTCAGCACGCATTGAACACAAGTCGAGCACGATGATGGATCTCCCCGTGATTGGCACGTTGCCGCCGGGCCCTCGCAATGCGATCACCGACGTGGCTGGCGTGACCGTCGGCCACTGCACGCTGGCCGACGGGGCCTGCCAGACCGGGGTGACGGTGATTCGCCCGCATGCGGGCAATGTCTACCGCGAGAAGGTGCCTGCCGCCGCCGCCGTGCTGAACGGATTCGGCAAGAGCATCGGCCTGGTGCAGATCGACGAACTCGGCGTGCTGGAAACGCCGATTGCGCTGACCAACACCTTCTCGGTCGGCGCACTGGCACAGGCGCAGATCCGCGCGGCCATTACCGAGAACCCCGAGATCGGCCGCGCCTGGCCCACCGTCAATCCGCTCGTGTTCGAGTGCAATGATGGCTACCTGAACGATATCCAGGCGATGGCGGTCCAGGGGATCCACTACGACAGCGCCCTGGCGGCCGCGAGCGTGGATGTCGCACAAGGCGCGGTGGGCGCGGGGCGGGGCATGTCGTCGTTCGGCGTCAAGGGTGGTATCGGCACTGCATCGCGCGTTGCGGGCGGCTACACGGTTGGCGCGCTGGTGTTGTCGAACTTCGGCACGCCGGATTCCCTGATTTATGGTGGGAGGCCGCTGGGCGCGGCGCTGGCCGCCCAACTGAGGCAGGAGATCGTCCCGGAGAAGGGATCGATCATCATGATCGTGGCCACCGACGCACCGCTCGATGCGCGGCAGCTGGGCCGGCTTTCGTTGCGTGCCGGCGCGGGGCTGGCGCGAACCGGTTCCGTATTCGGCCATGGCTCTGGCGACATCGCGCTGGCGTTCTCGACGGCGTACACCGTGCCGCATCTGGCCGACGTGCCGATGCCGGCCGTGCAGATGGTGCATGAAACACGGCTCGACCCGCTGTTCCGCGCCGCGGCTGACAGCGTGGAGCAGGCCATCGTCAATGCGCTCTGGCATGGCGAAACCGTTCATGGCCGCGATGGGCACACCCGTCGGGCACTACGAGACCTGTTGCAGGAACTGATGGCATGAAGATTCTGGTTTCCACCGACATCGAAGGCGTGGCCGGCGTATTCCACGCCGAGCAGACACGCGCGGGGAATGGAGAGTACGAACGCGCGCGTGCCTGGATGACGGCCGAAGCCAACGCCGCCGTACAGGGCGCATTCGCGGGTGGAGCTACCGAGGTGTTGGTCAACGATTCGCACGGGGGCTTCCGCAACCTGCTGCCGGATCAGATCGACCCGCGCGCGCAACTGGTGCTGGGCAAGCCGCGCTATCTGAGCATGATGGCTGGCGTCGAGCAGGATTGCGACGGCGTGTTCATGATCGGCTATCACGGCCGGGCGCAGAGCCGTGGCGTGCTGGCCCATACGATCAACAGCGGCGCATTCGCGCGCGTCTGGCTCAACGGGCTGGAACTGGGCGAGGCGGGCATCTACGCCGCATTGGCCGGCGAGTTCGGCGTGCCGGTGATGCTTGCCAGCGGCGATGACGTCTTCATCGCGGAAACGCAGCCGCTGATGCCATGGGTGCGCTACGTGCAGACCAAGGCCGCGGGCGGGCAGGGCAGCGGCACCTCGTTGTCGCCCGCTGCCGCTCGTGAAGCGATCGCAGTGGCCGCCGAGTCCGTGACGCTCGATGCGATCGTCCACGCCGAGGCACGTTGCTTCGAACTGCCCGGGCCGGTGAGTTGCCGCCTGCAGACGACGACCACCGCCCACGCCGACCTGTTCTGCCAATGGCCCGAGTTCGAACGGGTGGAAGGTGTCACGCTGACATTCACGGCGCCGACCGTGCAGGCTGCGGTGCGAATGCTGAACTGCTGCTCGGCGATGTCGTTCATGCTGAAGTAGTTGTTTTCCCCCTTTTCCCGCAACGCGGGAGAACGGAGCGAAAACAGTGGGACAATAGCGCCCGTTCCCGATTTCGCCTGACTTCCAATGACCCATCCGACGCACGGGAGCTGGACGCCCGTTCGCAAGGACTTCGTCGATCCGGCCAGCACGCGATGCCATGCGCGCAACGCGAAAGGCGGCCGCCACCACGGTTTTCCCGAAGGTCACGCCTATATCCTGCGCGGGCCGGATGGCCACGAGTACCCATTTGGCCCGGAATGCGCGCGCGAGGTGCTGGCGGTGCCCGAGGCGCTGGATCAGATCCCGGACTATACCGAGCGCGATGCGGTGAAGCGGATCGACGCCGATCTGCCCGCGCCGGTGAGGCGCAAGCCCTCGGCGACCGAACTGGAGCTGGCGCGCCGCAATGCGGCCACGCGCTATGTGGTGCTGCGCATGGAGAAAGTGGCTGCCGTGCCGCGCGTGCAGCCGACAGTCCTGTTTCCCGCGCTCGATGAGCTTTATCAGCGGATCGCCACTGGCGGCACGCTCACGAACGCGCAGGTGCAACGCGTGCTGGCGATCGAACGCAGCCAGGCCACGCCGCCCAAGCTCAAAAGCACGAACCTGCTCGATGTCTATACAGCGCACGTCAAGCTAGAGTGGCTGATCGCAGGGGCAAACCGCGTGGATCAGATACGTTTCCTGCGCAGCCTGCATGACTGGCTGGCCAGACATCTGGTGCTGTCTGCCGCGCAGATTGCCGCCGCCGGCATCGTGATGCACCCGCACGCATTCCGCAGCGCCTGGCCGTCCGAGGGCGGTCCGACGGAGCTGTTCTGACGTCCGCTGGATAAAAACGCCGGATTGGCGTTACATTGAGGGCATCCCCACTCGGCCCAGGCCATTCCCGCCATGCCTGCCAGTCAGACTGCGCGCTACTTCGCACGCAGCTATGCCGAAGCCCGCCAGAAATTCCTGGCGGCCGCCCGCGCATGTGGTGCGACGCTGACCGAGTTCCCCCATCCCACCGAAACAGGCAACCAGGGCGAGGCCCTGGCGATGGACGTCGCCTGGGTGGGGGCTGCCGATGCGTCGCGCGTGCTGCTGGTGACGTCCGGCACCCACGGCGCCGAAGGCTTCTGCGGATCAGGCACACAGGTGGCGATGCTTGCCGACACGGGGCTGCATTCTGACTGCCACCGCGCCGGCTGTGCGCTGATGTTCATCCACGCGGTCAATCCCTACGGCTTTTCCCACCTGCGCCGCGTCAACGAGGACAACGTCGACCTGAACCGCAATTTCGCGGACTTCGAACGGCCACTGCCGGCTAATCCGGCCTATGCCGAGATCGCCCGGATGCTGCTGCCGACCCAGTGGCCGCCGTCGTGCGACGAACACACCGCGCTGATGAAGCGGGTGACGGAGCGGGGCATGGGTTGGTTCCAGGCGGCGATCAGCGCCGGACAGTATCAGGACCCGGATGGCATGTTCTTCGGCGGTCAGCAGGCAACGTGGAGCAACTACACGTTACGGCGCATCCTGGCCCGCTTTGGCGCCGGGCGGACCACTTTGCGATGGGTCGATGTGCACACGGGGCTGGGACCGTGGGGCTATGGCGAACCGATCTACATGGGGCCCGACGAGGCGCGCCAGTTGAACAAGACGCGGGCCATCTGGGGCGGCAGCGTGACGTCGATCTATGACGGCTCGTCGACATCGGCCAACCTGACCGGGCTTGCGTGGGCGGCTGTGCCGCAGACGCTGCCGACGATCGACTACGCGGGCATCGCCCTGGAGTTCGGCACGCTGCCGCTGCCTGATGTGCTCGATGCGTTGCGTGGCGACCATTGGCTGCATGTGCATCCTGAAGCGGACGAGAATCAGCGCGCACTGATCAAGCAGGCTGTGTGGCGTGCCTTCTATGGCGATTCGGACGAATGGCGCGATGGCGTGGTGGCCCAGGTGACCGACGCGGTGCGCAAGGGAATCGGCGTGTAGCGGCTTATGCCGAGATGCGGCGGTTCGTAATCGACTCATCTTTCGACTACCTTTCAACGACCATACGGAAGCGCTGATAGTCGTTATTGACCGTGCCCGGTTGAGACGCGGGGAGGGATGGCGAGACAATCGCCCGGGCGTGCCGGCATCGCTTGGTCGATGCCGTGCGCCATGACAGCACAGTAAGAAGAACAGGCGTCGTTGCCCAGCCCCACATCCTCAGCCGGACGCAAGCGAGAGCGCGTCGGCATCTCCCGCGTGGTTCATGATCCGCGCCGGTCGAATGGACCGGCTGGCAGCGTTCGCCCGTCGCACTCCTCGAGAGAATCTCCATGCCCAGTTTCAATCCATCGCGCCGCACGTTCCTGAAGACGAGCGTCGTGGCCGGGGTATCGGTTTGCATCGTGCCCCTCGCGGACAAGGCGGCCCTGGCCGCGTTGTTCGAAGAGAAGCACCTGACGCCGGTGCAAACCGATCCCGCCACCGGCGCGCCACGCTTCCGTGTGGATGGCATCGCCAAGGTCAACGGCGAAAAAGTCTTCGCACGCGATATCCGCGCACGCGATATGCCACACTGGCCCGCGCAGCAATCGCATGCCTTCATCGTGCGCACGACCCGTGCGGACCGTACCTTCGACGGCATCGACCTGAGTCTGCTCGGCGATGAGCTGAAGCCCGACGTTGTGGTGACGGCCGCCGACCTGGAGCGCGACGGTGTGACGTTCCCGAAGTTCTACGGTGACGACATGCTGCTGCCGGTGGGCAAGACCCCGGCGTATCTCGGCCACGCGGTGGCCATCCTGATCTATCACGACTTCGCGCGCTTCCGCTTTGCCAAGGACAAGCTCAAGTATCGCGATGAGGTCGTGCGTTATGGCGCGCAGACTGGCGCGCTTGAGCGCGATCCCTGGGGCACGTTCCGTTTCGTGCGCGTGGGCGGCGCCACGCCGTTCGACGACGATGTGTTCTCGAGCCTGAAGTTCGCGCCGGTGTTCCCTAGCGCGATGCGCAAGCACCAGCCCGTTTGGCCGGACGGCAAGGACCACGGGCAGGTGGGCGAGCAGGGCATGGCCCATGCGAAGTCGATCCGCGACGAACTGGCAAGTCCACCGGCCAACTGGCTCGTGCTGGATCGCGAGTACAACACGCAGTCGATCGATACCGCAGCGCTCGAGGCCGATAACGCCAACTGCTGGTACGACCGCGACAACCAGACGCTGCACATGGTGGTGCCAACGCAGGCGCCGTCGGAGGTGGGCGAATCGACCGCGGAAATGCTGGCGCGCTGCAAGTCCGCGTTTCCGGTGAAGCAGGTGATCCTGCATCCGACCTACACGGTGGGCTACGGCTCGAAGGATCACTACAACTTCCCGTTCTACGGTCTGGTAACGGCGCTCTATGCCGGCAGCAAGCCCGTGCGGCTGGCCAACGACCGCTACGAGCAGTTCCAGACCGCGCTCAAGCGCCACGCGTTCAAGATGCACTACCGCATCGCGGTGGACAAGGAAACCGGACTGCTCCAGTCGTTCCAGGGCGACTTCGAGGCCAACGGTGGTGGCCGTATGAACTTCTCGCCGTCCGTGGCCATGGTCGGCGCGACGGCGGCGCAGTCGATCTATTACTTCCCGAAGAACGATCTCGCCACGGTGGCCATCGCCTCCCGTGCGATCGACGCCGGTTCCGCGCGCGGATACGGCACGCTGCAAAGCATGGCAGCGACCGAGATGATGATTGACGAGTTCGCCGAGCAGCTGAAGCTCGACCCGATCGAGTTCCGGCTGAAGAACGCGCTGCGCTCCGGCATGAAGAACACGCAGGGCGCGATTCCCGCCGGGGCTATTCGCGTGGATGAAGTGCTGGAAGCCTCGCGCAAGCATCCGCTGTGGACCAATCGCGCGAAGAAGAAGGCCGAGTACGAGGCCGCGCATCCGGGCCATCGCTATGGCGTGGGCTTTGCCTGTGTGCAGAAGGACTTCGGCACGGGCGCGGAGACATCGTTCGCGCGCGTCGAGATCGATGCCGAAGGCCGTATCGCGCTGTATCACTCAGGCGCGGAAATCGGCACCGGCATGTCGACGTCGCAGGCCTCCGCGGTGTCGCGCTGGCTGAGCCGCGCGGCCACGGACGTGCGGACGTCGATTACCGAGTGGCCGGACCTGCCCGTCATGACCAGTGGCGATCCCTACCTGATGAGCCAGGCGGATCAGGACAAGCTCTCGCAGAATCCGCGCTGGTCCCCGGGTTACGCGTCGCCATCCAGCGCGACGAACTCGGCCTACTACTTCACGCACAGCACGCGCGAAGCGGCCCGCGTGGTCTTCATGCATGGACTGTGGCCGGCGGCGATGGCGATCTGGAGCCAGGGCATCGGCGGCGGCCAGGCGGCATCGCTGGTGGTGCGTGTGGAGGATGCCCGCTGGGTCGATGGCAAACTCAGCGCCGGCGGTCTGCAGGCGCTGCCATACGAACAGCTCGTCAAGAAGGCGCACGAACTGGGGCTGGTCACCGGCGCCACGGTGCACGTGTTCAATCGCTGGCAGTGGACCGAAGCCGATTTCGTCGTCAACGGCCAGGCCGTGCGGATTCCGGTGGATGGTTTGTCGGTACGCATGGGTGCGGGCGAAGCCAACGCCAAGCGCACGACCAATGGCTATGACGTGCTCGATCGACGCAAGGTCTATATCGCGCCGGTCCAGCGCAACAATGCGTCCGTGACGTACTACAGCGCGGTTGGCACGCTGGTCGAGCTGTCGGTGCACGAGGCCAGCGGCAAGGTCAGCCTGCTGACGCACCATTCGATCATGGAGTGCGGCTCGCAACTGTCGCCCGAATTGGTGTCGGGTCAGTTGCAGGGCGGCATCGCGATGGGCATCGGCCACGCGCTGCACGAGTTCCTGCCGCTCTACGAGGATGGCCCCGGCAACGGCACGTGGAATTTCAACCGCTATCACCTGCCGCGTGCCAGCGATGTGGCCGTATGGACGCAGACCGGAACCGTGCTGCCGCCCATTTCCGACACCGACCCGCCCAAGGGTATTGCCGAGGTGGTGATGATTCCGGTGGTGGGTGCCATCGTCAACGGTATCGCCCACGCCATTGGGCACCGCTTCACCGATTTGCCGGTCACGGCCGAAAAGATTCAGGAGGTACTGGCATGATCGCCACGCAAGCATTGTCCATGAACATCAACGGCAAGGACGTCGGCCCGCTCGAGGTGCCGGTCGGCCTGATGATGATCGATTTCCTGCACGAGTACGTGAACCTGACCGGCTCGCGGCTGGGGTGCGGACAAGGCGTCTGCCACGCCTGCGTGGCGATTCTCGACCACCCGGACGGCACGAGCGAAACCATTCGCACCTGCATCACGGGCGCGCATTTCTTCCAGGGCAAGCGCGTCCGCACCGTGGAAGGCCATGGCAAGCGCAATGACAAGGGCGAAGTTGTCGAGATGACGCCAGTGCAGCAGGCTTTCCTCAAGCACTTCAGCTTCCAGTGCGGCTACTGCACGCCCGGGTTCGTCAATGGCGCGACCGTGCTGGTGGAGAAACTCAAGCGTGAGCCGGTAGCGGCGGACAAGGTCGAGCAGACCATCATGTCGTCCATGGACGAGCACATCTGCCGCTGCACGGGCTATGTGCGGTACTACGAGGCCATCAAGGACGTGGTCACCAGCACGCCGGGGCTGGTGAAGGGGAAGGGCGCGCAATGACGACAATCCGATGGATTTCCGCGCTGGCCGCAGGCACGGCGCTACTGCTTGCCGGATGCGGGTCGGGCAGTTCCGATGTGCCGCAGGCTGCCGACCTGGCGCCGGCCACGAAGCTGACCCCGGCCCAGCAGATCGAGCGTGGCCGCTACCTCGTGCGCGCGGCCGATTGCGCGGCCTGCCACACCGCGCCGAACGGGGCGCCATTCGCGGGCGGCGTGGAACTGGCTTCGCCGTTCGGCAAGTTCTACGGCACCAATATCACGCCGGACAAGGACCATGGCATCGGCAAATGGAGCGCCGACGATTTCTACAAGGCGCTTCATGATGGCGTGGCGCCCGACAAGCATCTGTATCCGGCGATGCCGTACACCTCGTACCGGGGTCTGTCGCGTACCGATACCGATGCGATGTACGCCTACCTGATGCAGCTCAAGCCGATAGCGGTGCAGAATCGCGAGCCAGAACTGGGCTTCCCGTACAACCAGCGTTTCGCCATGGCAGGCTGGAACCTGCTGTTCCGCAAGGATGCGTTGCCCGATGCATCGAAGGGCGAGTCGCCGGCGTGGATACGCGGCCGCTACCTGACCAACGCGCTCGGTCACTGCGCAGAGTGCCACACGCCACGCGGCAAGTTCGGACAGATGGATGGTGGTCGTCCGCTGACGGGTTCGGCGTTGGCGCGGGTGGGGGCTCCCGATATCTCGCCGGCCGGGCTGGCGGCGCGCGGATGGACTGCGGCGGACCTGCAGACGTTCTTCTCCACCGGCATCGCGCCCCAAGGTTCAGCCTACGGCGAGATGTTCCCCGTGGTGCATCTGAGCAGCCGTTACCTGAATGCCGCTGATGTCGGCGCGATGGCCACGTACCTGCTCGGCGACAAGCCGCCGGCACCGCAAGCGCTGAAGCCGGCCAATGCCGACGCGGGTGCCATGGCCACGGGCCGCCAGCACTATCTGGCGGTCTGCGCGGGGTGCCACGGACGCGAAGGCGAAGGCAAGCCTCACGTCGCGGTGGCGATGCTTGGCAATTCGACGGTGCGTAATGCGGACCCGCGCAACCTGATCGTGTCGATGCTCGACGGCATCGAGCGGCAGGACTTCCCGGGGCTGGAGAGCATGCAGGATATGCCGGGATTCGCCACGCGCATGAACGATGCCGAGCTGGCGGCGCTCGCCAACTACCTGCGGGCCAGCTACGGCGGCCAGCCGGCCGATGTGACGGCTGACTCGGTCAAGGCGCTGCGCGAGACGCCGAGTCACTGATGTCGCACGGCATCTGAACTGTCGCCGCGCATCATCGAGGTTGGCGGATCGCCCGCTCTTTCACCATGTGGGAGAGCGGGGAGAATTCGCGTATTTCATGACCGTAAAGTGGTATTTGCGGCACCTAAAGTACGGCAGAACTACCGTTTTCCCCACAGTTGTTACTAAGCTTCAAGAGGATTGCCCGACTCTGGAGCAGTTCTTGTGTTCCATCTGTGGAGATCACGATGAAAACGAGGATGTTAATACCCATCGCCGTGGCAGCCGCCGGTATGCTGGCGGCGCCTTTTGCTCTTGCTCAGCACTCTGGTTCCATGAAGTCTTCTGGCTCGATGTCGTCATCGCCATCGTCATCGGGCACGATGCCGATGGGTGCGGCATCGCCGTATACGCCTCAGAAGTGGAGCAAGGGTGACAAGTTGCCAGCCGAGTTCCGTGACCGGCAGTACGTCATCGACAAGTACAAGGAATACAACCTCCCAGCGCCGAAGAAGGGCTACCACTGGGTGGGTATCGGTGCTGACTATTACCAGGTGTCGTCCAATGGGACGGTGTACTCGGTTGGGCCCGGAGGCTGATTGGCCGTTGCGGCCGCTGCTTATCCGAGCTTGAGATGTGAAACGCGCCGTGAGTGATCACGGCGCTTTTTTTCGCCTGGAATCTTGCGTTTGGGGATGACTGCCGGGGATGGGCTCAAGCCTCGGACGCCGTGCCTGGGAAGAACACGTCCTGCACCGCTGCCTCGATCGCGTCGAAGGCTTCGGGTTGCACGCGGATGCCGAGCTGTTTTTTCCAGCGATTGGACACGCGCCCCTTCTCCCGGAAGCAACTCGATATGAGTGTGGCGAGGTCGTGGTTGCGAATGTCGAACTCTGCCTCGACGCGCCTGACCACTTCGTCGTAGCCTTGCAGGAATTGTGTTTCGGCCTGGAGATCGTGTTCGAGGGCTTCCTTGACCATGCGCGCGCCGAATTCCACGCAGGGCGTGGCATCCCAATATCGATAGGGCATCGAGCCGGCATCGGTCTGGCAATCGAATTCATGCTCCCCCAGCGCCCATACGCGCCAAAGCGCGCGAACCGGCTTCGAGAAGCTCTCCAGCGCCGCCAGGTAGTCCGATTCGTGACGCTTGATGGCCACCGAGACTGGCAGCAGGAAACCATGCGCCATTTTGCCGGACCGGCACAGCGCGTGGTGGATCAGGAAACGGGACAAGCGGCCGTTGCCATCCATGAACGGATGGATGAAGACGAACCAGAACGAGACGATGCTCGCCACAATCAGCGGATCGAGATTGCGGGGAGGATTGTTGGCGAAGGTTTCCAGTCCCTGCATCAGCGCTGGTACGTCGTCGGGGTTGGGCGGAACGTAGGTGACCGAAGCCGCGCCGTGGCCGCCCCGGCGCAGCCAGTTCTGCTCGGTCCGGTATTGCATGGCCTGATCGAACGGGTTGGTAATGATGTCGTTCTGCAGCTCCACCAGGTAGCGTTCATCCAGCGGCCGGCGTTCGTGCGCGTGACGCAGCAACTGGACAAATCGCTCGGTTTTGTCCTGAGTGGGGTGTTCGCGCTCGATCTCGAATGAGCTTTCCGTTTCGCTGAGATACGCCCAGTTGAGCGCTCGGTCCAGGATGTCTTTGCCGACGTTGGCAATAAAGGCGTCCATTCGCGCGAACACGTCCATGTCCAGAATCGACTGGATCGATTCGGTACGGCGCACGGCCACGCACTGATCAAGTGAACCCAGCCCGTTGAAGCGCACGCGCCAGCGTGGATATAGTTGGCCAGGCTCCGCCGTGTAATACCGTTCGGGGTCGAACACGCTGACGTACGGCACTTTGTCCGAGTGCCGTGGTGCCAATGTGGCGCCCGTGAAATGCTCCCAGAGAAGCGCAGCCACACGGATGTATCGGCTGGTGGGGTGGCGGTCGAGTTCGAGCTGGAGTTCGGCTGCGCCGATCGGAGGGAGCGCCCCGGCCAGGATGGCCAGGTTGATGCCTTCGTGCTTGAGCGCGAACAGCAGATGGGTCAGATCAGAGGCGCCCTCTGCCGGTGCGACTTTGCGTGGAAACAGCACGGCATCGGCAGTCTCAAGAATGCGCGTCGTTGCCCCCGCACGTGCTTCACGAGTGACAGGGACGACGGGAAGATCCAGCCGTTCGCGCAACCAGGCATATCCAACCAGACGCATGTTCTGCACCGTCGATCCATCAAAGTGATGTTAGGGGCGCAACCTTTTTTTAGGTGAGCGATGAATTTTTATATTTCTCGCTACTTTCGTCTACTTTTTATTAGGAAGTGCGCAAAATGGGGGCGAGACCAGACCCCGGCCTAGCTGCCACCTTGCACACCAAATTCGCGCAATACGAACCTTTTTTATATTTCGCCTTGAAGCACCACACCAAATTTTAGGCGTGTGTGACGAAATCCCCCTTTCTACTTAACCCGGCAGTGCCTCATAAGTGACAAGGAACACCTGGTCGTCGCCGGCGCTGACCGAAAGCCAGACGATGTCGAGATCGGGGAAGGCCGCTTCGACGTTCTCGCGCTCGTTGCCGATTTCCACCACCAGCGCACCGCCCGGATTCAGGCGTTTCTTCGCGCCGGCGATGATCCGGCGCACAACGTCCATGCCGTCGTCGCCGCCGGCCAGCGCAATGCGCGGCTCCGCCATGTATTCGGGCGGCAGGTCGCGCATCGACTGCTCGTTGACGTACGGCGGGTTGGTCAGGATCACGTCGTACGTTGCGGTCGACGGCAACGGCGCGTAGAGGTCGCCTTCGTAGAGCGTGATGCGGTCTTCCATCTTGTAGTCCGCCACATTGCGGCGGGCCACGGCCAGGGCGTCGGACGAAATGTCCACCGCGTCGATTCGCGCGTGCGGCCAGACGTGCGCGGCGATGATCGGCAGGCAGCCGGAACCGGTGCACAGTTCCAGTACCGGGCCAATCTGCCCGGTATCACCGACCCACGGTTCCAGCCCATCCTGCAGCAGCTCGCCGATGAAGCTGCGCGGCACGATCACGCGGGAATCCACGTAGAAACGCAGCCCGTGCATGAACGCTTCGTGCGTGATGTAGGCGGCCGGAACACGTTCGTTTACGCGGCGATCGATCACCTTGTGCACGGCGTCGATCTCCTCTGGCAGCAGCCGGGCGTCGAGGAACGGGTCGAGGGTGTCCAGCGGCAGGTTCAGCGTATGCAGCACCAGGTAGGCGGCTTCGTCATAGGCGTTGGCGCTGCCATGGCCGAACGAGAGCTTCGCGGCGGTAAAGCGCGAAACCGCCAGGCGCAGCATGTCGCGGACGGTTTTCAGGGAAGAGGTGGTGGCCATGGGGATCAGGCAATCAGGCGTTCCAGCACGCCACGGTAAACGTTCTTGAGCGGTTCGACGAAGCGGACTTCCACGTGTTCGTCGATCTTGTGGATGCTGGCGTTCGGCGGGCCGAATTCGATGACCTGCGGGCAGATTTTCGCGATGAAACGGCCGTCGGAGGTGCCGCCGGTGGTCGAGAGTTCCGTCTTCACGCCGGTCTCGGCCGCGATGGCCGCGCCCAGTGCTTCGGACAGGTCGCCGCGCGGCGTCAGGAACGGCTCGCCGCCCAGCGTCCAGTCGAGCGTGTAGTCGAGCCCGTGCTGGTCGAGGATCACGTGCACGCGCGACTTCAGGCCCTCGGGCGTGCTGGCCGTCGAGAAGCGGAAGTTGAAATCGATCGTCACGTGGCCCGGGATCACGTTGGTCGCGCCGGTGCCACCGTGGATATTCGACATCTGCCACGTGGTGGGCGGGAAATACTCGTTGCCCGCGTCCCATACCTCGTTCACCAGCGCGGTCATTGCCGGCGCCGCAAGGTGGATCGGGTTGCGCGCCAGGTGCGGGTAGGCGATGTGGCCCTGCACACCCTTGACCGTGAGCTTGCCGGACAGCGAGCCACGACGGCCGTTCTTGACCATGTCGCCGAGCGTGTCGACCGAGGTCGGTTCGCCTACCACGCAATAGTCGAGACGTTCGCCGCGCGCCTTCAGCGCTTCCACCACCTTCACGGTGCCGTCATGCGCCGGGCCTTCCTCGTCGCTTGTGATCAGGAAGGCGATCGATCCCTTGTGCTCGGGGTGTTTCGCCACGAATTCTTCTACTGCCACCACGAAGCCGGCAATCGACGTCTTCATGTCGGCCGCGCCCCGGCCGTAGAGCTTGCCATCGCGATGGGAGGGCTCGAACGGGTCCGAAGACCATTGGTCGAGCGGGCCGGTCGGCACTACGTCGGTATGGCCGGCAAAGGCCAGCAGCTTGCCTGCGGTGCCCTGGGTGCCGCGCTTGACCGCCCACAGGTTGGTGACGCGGAAATCGTCAGGGCCGCTGACGATGTTCTCGCAGGTAAAGCCAAGGGCCTTGAGTCGGGTCTCGAGCACGGCCTGGCAACCTTCGTCGGCGGGGGTGACCGAGCGGCGGCGGATCAGGTCTTCGGTCAGGGCAAGGGTCGGGTTCATGGGGCGGGGGATGAATCGTTAAAACAGGGCGGCGTAGCCGTCAGCGGAAAAACCGACGCTGACCTTGCCGTCGCGGTCCAGCACGGGACGCTTGATCAGCGACGGGCTGGTCTGCATCAGTGCGATGGCGCCGGCTTCGGACTCGGCGCGCGTCTTGTCCGCATCGGACAGCGCGCGGTACGTGGTGCCCTTCTTGTTCAGCAACGTGGTCAGGGGCACGTGCTTGAGCCAGGCGCGCAACATCTTCTCGTCGACGCCTTGCTTCTTGAAATCGTGGAACGTGTAGTCGACGCCGTTCGACTCCAGCCAGGTACGGGCACGCTTGACGGTGTCGCAGTTGGGAATGCCGTAGAGCAGGGTAGTCATGGTGTCAGGTTCGGGTTCAGCGGAACAGCAGGTTGAGCGCGATGACCAGTCCACCCAGGCCAAGTGCCACGCCGGCCATGGCCACGGCGGTCATCAGGCGCAGGCGCCGGTCAAGGCGCGCGGCTTCGCGGCGCAATGCCTCGATCGTGATGGCGTGCTGCTCGGCCAGCAGCTTGACGGCCTCGGCCTGCTGCATGGCGGTGGTTTCCAGCTCCGCGATGCGAGCGGCCGGGTCGCGTGTGTCGGCCGCGCCGGGTTGCGCGCCTTCCTCGTCCTTCTTCTTGCCTTTCTTGAGCTTCTCGATGGTCTTGTTGGCCTGTTCGAGGATGGTCGGCAGGAGAGATAGGACGGTACTGACGGTGGCGGGGTCGAGGGCCATGAGTCGCTTGCGGAGGGATGGCATCGGCTGGGCTTCGCGCCGCCGGGGCGTGCCCGGCGGCGGCATTGCTGTCAAGGCGCGATTCAGTCGCGCAGCAGGTCGTTCAGGCTGGTCTTGGCGCGGGTTTGCGCGTCCACCTTCTTGACGATCACGGCGCAGTACAGGCTGTACTTGCCATCCTTCGACGGCAGGTTGCCGGCCACGACGACCGAACCGGCAGGCACGCGACCGTAGTGGATTTCGCCCGTTTCACGGTCGTAGATCTTGGTCGACTGGCCCAGGTACACGCCCATCGAGATCACCGAGTTTTCCTCGATGATCACGCCTTCCACGACTTCCGAACGGGCGCCGATGAAGCAGTTGTCCTCGATGATGACCGGGTTGGCCTGCAGCGGCTCGAGCACGCCGCCGATGCCGACGCCGCCCGACAGGTGCACGTTCTTGCCGATCTGCGCGCACGAGCCGACGGTGGCCCACGTGTCGACCATGGTGCCTTCATCCACGTAGGCGCCAATGTTGACGTACGACGGCATCAGCACGGCGTTCCTGGCGATGTACGAACCGCGGCGGGCCACGGCGGGCGGCACCACGCGGAAGCCGGCCTTCGCGAAGTCGTCGCCAGTCCAGTTGGCGAACTTGGTCGGCACCTTGTCGTAGAACTGGGCAAAGCCGCCAGCGCTCATCGGCGCGTTGTCTTCCAGACGGAACGACAGCAGCACAGCCTTCTTGATCCACTGGTTGACGACCCAGTCCTTGCCTTGCTTCTCGGCCACGCGCAGTGCGCCCGAATCGAGTTGCGAGATCACGTTGGCCACCGCTTCGCGGATGTCGTTCGGCGCGGACTTCGGCGACAGGCTGGTGCGGTCTTCCCAGGCCTGGTCGATCAGGGCTTGCAGTGCTTGCGTCATGGTTGTGTTCTCAGTGGTGAATATGTATCGGGAGTGATGCCGGAAATCCTCGTTCCGGCTTCAGGACATTCGGTGATTCAGGGTGAAGCGTTCGCGCCGGTCAGCCCAGCGACTTGCAGAATTCGACAATCCGGCGCGCGCCTTCGAGGCATTCGTCCGGGGTGGCCACCAGCGCCATGCGGACCCGGTTCGCGCCGGGATTCATGCCGTGGGCGTCGCGAGCCAGATAGCTGCCGGGCAGTACCGTCAGGTTCTGTTCGGCCAGCAGCCGCACGGCGAACTCGGTGTCCGACAGGCCAGTGCGCGAGACATCGGCCCACAGGTAGAACGCCGCATCGGGCAGCGCCACGTCGAGCACCCCTGCCAGCATCGGCGTGACCTCGGCGAACTTGCGCACATAGGCCGCGCGGTTCTCGCGCACGTGCGCCTCGTCGCCCCACGCCGCGGCGCTGGCGGCCTGCACGGCCGGGTTCATCGCGGCGCCGTGGTAGGTGCGATAGAGCAGGAATTTCTTCAGGATCTCAGGATCGCCGGCGACGAAGCCCGAGCGCAGGCCCGGCACGTTCGAACGCTTCGATAGGCTTGAGAACATCACCAGCCGTTCCAGGCCACGGCCAAGCTTGTGGGCCGCTTCGAGCGCGCCAAGCGGCGGCTTTGCTTCGTCGAAGTAGATCTCCGAGTAGCACTCGTCGGAGGCAATCACGAAGCCATAGCGGTCGGACAAGTCGAAAAGCTGCTTCCAGTCTTCGAGCGACAGCACGGCGCCGGTCGGGTTGCCCGGCGAGCAGACGTACAGCAGTTGCACGTGCGGCCAGACATCGGCGCCGATCTGGTCGAACGCCGGCGCGAAGTTGCGCGCCGGATCGCTGTTGGCGAACACCGGACGGGCGCCGGCCAGCAGGGCCGCGCCTTCATAGATCTGGTAGAACGGGTTCGGGCACAGCACCAGCGGGTTGGGCTTGCTGCTGTCGATCACGGTCTGGGCGAACGCGAACAGTGCCTCGCGCGAACCGGTGACGGGCAATACCTCGGTGGCGGCATCGACCTTCGGCAGGTTGTAGCGGCGTTCGAGCCAGCCCGCGATGCACGCGCGCAGCGCGTCGCTGCCGGCGGTGCTCGGGTAGTTGGCCAGGCCGCCGAGCGACGCGGTCATCGCTTCCTTGATGAAGGCCGGGGTGGGGTGCTTGGGTTCGCCGATGCCGAAACTGATTGCCGGGACGGCGGCCGGTTTCACATCGGCCACCAGCGCGCGCAGTTTCTCGAAAGGATAGGTTTGGAGCAGGTCGAGGCGCGGATTCACGGTGGCAGCGGCGGGGCGGTTGAAACGCAGCATTATAAAGGAATGCCGCCCATCGCCGCGCGCGTGAATCCGGCAAATCCGCCCCGGCTGGCGCCGGAGATCAGTACAGCATCACCCGCGACACCACAGCCACGATCGGCCGGCGCAGAAACCGCTCCACCCGGGCGTTGAGGTGCAGTGGGCGCAACAGCATCCTGACCGTCATTTCCAGCGGCAGATGACGCCGGATAACGGCGCTGCAGCGGGAATTCAGCGCCCTGACATCGCCCTCGGGCACGTCTTCGCGTTCATGTTCGATCCGCAGGACGTTGCGCAGCGCGATCTCGGCGTCCTCGTTCTTGATTTCCAGCAGCCGCCGGGCCAGCGCGCCAAGTACCTTGGTGCGGCCGAGCCGCTCGTGCTCGTGCAGCGCGTTGAAGTAGCGATAGAAGTGCTTGTAGTGGCGCACTTCGTCATTGGCGATGCGGCGGGTCAGATCGCGCAGCACCGGTTCGTCGCTGGCCTGTTCCAGTGCGCGGTAGTAGGTGGCGGTGCCGGTTTCCACCACGCAGCGGGCGGCCATTTCCAGGGTCAGCGAAGGCTCGAAATTGTCGATCGAGCAGGTCACGCTGTATTCATCGAAAAAGCGCCGGTATCCGCGTTCCCAGTCGAATTCGGGCCAGACATGCTCCACGTAGCGGCGCAGCGCCTGCCCATGCTGGAGTTCCTCGCACTCCCAGTGTTCGGCGAGCCACCGGGCGGCTTCGGGTACGTCGGCGTAGTACTTGACGAGGTTGCCCGCGTAGGTGTCGGATCCGCTTTCGATGAACGAGGCGGCGGCGAGCAGATAGAACAGCGTGCGGTTGTTGCGTACCTTGGCGACATCGATCGACGAATAGTCGATCTCCGATATGGACCAGGGCAGGTCCCCCGGCGCCGTGGCCGGGTGCGTTGCGGTCATGCTCAATCCTCCATCCAGACTGCTGCTTGGCGCTTCAGGCTGGCCGCGGTCGCACCGAGTGCGGAGAGCGGCCCGGAGGGCGATGAGGCCGGAGGGGACTCCGGGATCACGCCGGCATAGTGAGAGACTAGCACTAACCCTAAGAAGTTTCCTGGCGGAGCGGCCAGACTTTGACTGCGGCGCGTATTTGCCAAACAACGGCGTGTGCCTAGAAAATCCTTGCAGCAACGCCGGCAACTGACGGATATCTATAGGTTTTCGGCGCCGGGCGATAGTGGTGTTACGACCCGCGCAACGGTAGATAAAGCGGCCGGCCGAGAGAATGGCGATGGTATGATTAGCGCCAATCTATCGGGCACCGGGGGCAGGATGCGGCGCAGGCGTCACGTCTGGGCGGCGGGCTCCGGTATGGCCCGGCTTATCCAATTGCGTATCGCCCAAACCACACGACAACCGTGCGACTGTCCTCGATCAAGCTGGCGGGCTTCAAGTCCTTCGTCGATCCCACCAATTTTCAAGTGCCCGGCCAGCTGGTCGGCATCGTAGGTCCCAACGGCTGCGGCAAATCCAACATCATCGACGCGGTACGCTGGGTGCTCGGCGAATCACGCGCCTCGGAGCTGCGTGGCGAGTCGATGCAGGACGTGATTTTCAACGGTTCCACGGCGCGCAAGCCGGCCGGTCGAGCCAGTGTCGAGCTGGTGTTCGACAACGCCGAAGGCCGCGCGGCCGGACAGTGGAGCCAGTACGCCGAAGTCGCGGTCAAGCGCGTGCTGACGCGTGACGGCACGTCCTCCTATTACATCAACAACCAGCCGGTGCGCCGCAAGGACATTCAGGACATCTTCCTGGGTACCGGCCTGGGTCCGCGCGCCTACGCCATCATCGGGCAGGGCATGATCTCGCGGATCATCGAGGCCAAGCCCGATGACATGCGGATCTTCCTCGAAGAAGCCGCCGGTGTTTCCAAGTACAAGGAGCGCCGCCGCGAGACCGAGAACCGGCTGGGCGACACGCGCGAAAACCTGACCCGCGTGGAAGACATCCTGCGCGAACTCGGCAATAACCTCGATAAGCTCGAGGGCCAGGCCGAAGTGGCGCAGCGTTTCCGCCAACTGCAGGCGGAAGGCGAAGAGAAGCAGCATCTGTTGTGGCTCTTGCGCAAGCGCGAGGCCCAGGCAGAACAGGAGCGCCACGCACGCGCGATCGACCAGGCACAGATCGACCTGGAAGCCCAGACCGCGCAATTGCGCCATGTCGAGGCCGAACTGGAAACGATGCGCGCGGCGCACTATGCGGCCTCGGACGGCATGCACGCGGCCCAGGGCTCGCTGTATGAAGCCAACACCGAGGTCAGCAAGCTCGAGGCCGAGATCCGCTACGTCGTTGAATCGCGCAACCGTTTGCAGGCTCAGATCGCCGCGCTGACCACTCAACGCGAGCAATGGCAGGGCAAGTCCGATCAGGCGAATGACGAACTGGCGCAGGCCGAGGAAAACCTGGCGCTGGCCGAGGCACGCACGATCGAGTCGCAGGAAACCGTCGCGCAGAAGAGCGACGAACTGCCGACGCTGGAAGGCCAATGGCGCGATGCCCAGCAGATGCTCAACGAGCAGCGCGCCGGCATCATGCAGGCCGAGCAGGCACTGAAGCTCGAAGCCGCGCATCAGCGCAACGCCAACCAGATGCTCCAGCAACTCGAGCAGCGCAAGGAGCGACTGCAGGGCGAGGAAAAGGGCCTGGATCGTCCGGACGAAGTCCGTCTGGAAGAACTGCGCATGGATCTGACCGAGCAGGAAGCGCTGCTCGAGGAAGCGCAGGCCGTGCTGATGGACAGCGAGGAGGCGGTTCCCCGCCTGGACGGCGAACGCCGTGCGGCGCAGGAGCGCGTGCAGAGCGAGGCTGCGGCGATCGCTTCGCTGGAAGCCCGTCTGTCCGCGCTGCGACAGTTGCAGGAGAACGTGCAGACCGACGGCAAGGTTCAGCCGTGGCTGGAGCGTCATGGGCTAGCCGAGCTTCCGCGTCTCTGGAAGAAGGTGCATATCGAGCCGGGCTGGGAAAACGCGCTCGAATCGGTGTTGCGCGAGAAGCTGGCCGCGCTGGAAGTGTCGAACCTCGACTGGGTCAAGGCATTCCTCTCGGACGCGCCGCCCGCCAAGCTGGCGTTCTACTCGCCGCCGCCTGCCGCGCGTCCCGTAGAGGCCCCGGCCGGGCTGCGTCCGCTGATGTCGCTGCTGCAGATCACCGAGCCCGGCATTCGTGCCGTGATGCAGGACTGGCTGGCCGATATCTATACCGCGACCGACATGACGCAGGCGCTGGCCGCGCGCGGGACGCTGCCCGAGGGCGCGCAGTTCGTGGTGGCCGAAGGCCATCTGGTCGGCCGCAATGCGATTCAGATCTATGCTGCCGACTCGGAACAGGCCGGGATGCTGGCTCGCGAGCAGGAGATCGAGAATCTGCAGAAGCAGGCCCGTGCCCAGATGCTGTTGTCGGACGAAGCCAGGACGCAGTCGGTGCGTGCCGAGTCGGCGTATACGCACGCCAGCGCGGTGCTGATCGACACGCGGTCTCGTGCCGAGCAGGCCACGCGCCGGGTGCACACGCTGCAGATGGACGTGCTCAAGCTCTCGCAGGCGATGGAGCGGTTCTCGGCGCGTAGCAATCAGATTCGCGAGGAACTGGCCGAGATCGACGCGCAGATCGACGAGCAACGCGCGATTCGCGCCGAATCGGAAGCCAGCTTCGAGCAGCACGACGCTCAACTGGCTGATATGCAGGCCTCGCACGAAGACCAGCAGATGGCCTTCGAGAGCATGGACGCGAAGCTGAGCGGGGCACGCCAGCAGTTGCGCGATCTCGAACGCGCCGCGCAGGAAGCGCTGTTCGCCGAGCGCAATCTCGCCGGCCGCATCGACGAACTGCGCCGCAATATCCAGATGGCAGGCGATCAGAGCGAGCGCATCGCCGAGTCGCTTGAAAATGCGCGCGCCGAACTCGAAACGATCAACGAGCAGACCGCCAACACCGGCCTGCAGGAAGCGCTGGAAGTGCGCGCCGAGAAGGAGCAGAAGCTGTCCGCCGCGCGTATTGAACTCGACGCGCTCTCGGCCCAGCTTCGCCAGTTCGATGAACAGCGCCTGGCCGCCGAACGCAGCCTGCAGCCGCTGCGCGACCGCATCACCGAATGCCAGCTCAAGGAGCAGGCCGCGCGCCTGAACCAGGATCAGTTCACGGAGCAACTGGCCACGGCGGAAGTCGATGAAGCCGCGCTGGCCGAGAAGCTGACTGGCGACCTGAAGCCGTCCTACCTGCAGGGCGAGGTCACGCGCCTGAACAACGCCATCAACGCGCTGGGCCCGGTCAACATGGCCGCGCTTGATGAACTGACCGCGGCACGCGAGCGAAAGACCTTCCTCGATGCGCAGACCGCCGACCTGACCGACGCTATCAACACCCTGGAGGACGCGATCGCCAAGATCGACCAGGAAACGCGGGCACTGCTGCAAGGCACTTTCGACCAGGTCAATCACCACTTCGGCGAACTGTTCCCCTCGCTGTTCGGTGGCGGCCAGGCACGTCTGATCATGACCGGAGAGGAGATCCTCGACGCCGGCGTGCAGGTGATGGCCCAACCGCCGGGCAAGAAGAACTCGACGATTCACCTGCTGTCCGGCGGCGAGAAGGCGCTGACCGCGATTGCGCTGGTGTTCGCAATGTTCCAGCTCAACCCCGCTCCGTTCTGCTTGCTCGATGAGGTGGATGCGCCGTTGGACGATGCCAACACCGAGCGCTATGCCAACATGGTTGCGCGGATGTCCGACAAGACCCAGTTCGTATTTATTTCCCACAACAAGATTGCGATGGAGATGGCCCACCAGTTGATCGGCGTGACAATGCAGGAGCAGGGTGTATCGCGGATCGTGGCGGTGGACATGGATGCAGCCGTATCGATGGCGGAGGTCGCTTAAGATGGAACTGCAGAACGCATTGATCATCGCTGGTGTCGTATTGCTCCTGCTGCTGGTGGCCTATAACCGCTGGCAGATCTACAAGGCGCGCCGCGTGCGGCCGCTGATGCCCGAGGACGACGTTCAGCCGATGCGGGAGCCGGTGGTGGGCAAGACCACCCATCCCGAGACGGCGGCCAAGCTCAAGGAGGCCACGCCGCCGGAGCAAGTCTCGCGCCGTGAGCCGACGCTTGGTGGGGGCGGGCAGCGTCCCGCCGAACACGACGAGGACGAGGACGTGGCGACGGTGGCGGCGGCAGCC
>NZ_ANKP01000219.1:0-17193 GCF_000319775.1 Cupriavidus sp. HMR-1 | reverse complement strand
GGTGTCGCGCTCCGCGGTGCTGGTGGCCAGCGTCAGCGACAACTGGGCGCGGCCCAGCGTGGCCAGCGCCGCCTGAGCACGCTCGGCGGAGATCGCGCCGCGCATGTCGCGCTGGTAGAGCGTGTCCGTATCCTGTTTCAGCTGAATCAGATTGATGATGCCGGTGAGTCCGACGGCCGCGCCGAACGCGTAGATCAGCACGAATGCCGCAGACAGCCGCATGACCAGCGGCAGGCGCGCCAGTCCTTGCCACAGGGATTTGGCTCCCAGTCCAGGCAGACCCAGCTTGATGGCTTGCAACACGAGAAACACTCCTTCGGGGCCGCGACCCCGTCACTCCATGACCCGATGCGCTGCGGCACGCCGGCCTCTCGGTCATTCCCTGGGGAGTGCGGGGCGTGGGTCGTGCTGCAGTGCAGCGCGATCGTCGTGCATGAATGTGACGATAACGTGACACCCCTGAATGGGTGACGTCGTCATACAGGTGACACATTGTTGTCATGAAATGGCGGGCGCTCCATTTATCGTCCGCGCCGGAAGCCGCCCCGTGGCATCACGCTGCGCGGTCGATAACCTGTCATTCAACCCTTATCCGCATGTCATGCTGACCGTCGCCTCCTCGTTGGCCACGGCCCGAGAGGCTGTGTGCCTGCCTTCGTTGCAGGCGGTATTCCAGCCAATCGTGTCGCTGGGCAATGGGGACATTCTGGGTCATGAGGCGTTGATTCGCGGCCCGGCCGCGTCGTTGCACGAGATGCCTGACGCCTTGTTCCGACTCGCGCAGGCAAATGGGACGACCGTGGAGCTTGAAGTGGCGGCGGCCCGTACCGCGCTCGATGCGTGGTCGTCGCTGAACCTGCCGGGCAAGCTGTTCCTGAACTTCAGTCCATTGACGCTGCGCCATCTTCTGGTCGGGCGTGGACACACCATGGCCGCGTTGCTGGGGGCCGATGGCATTGTCGGCGGTGCGGCGGCGATCGCACCTTCCCGGGTCGTTATCGAGATCACGGAGCAGACTGCCATCGGCAATGCCCAGACCTTTGGCCAGGCCATGGCGCTGCTCGGCGAGCTAGGCGTGCATTACGCTCTGGATGATTTTGGCTCGGGCCATGCCAATCTCGACATGCTGGCCGATCTGTCGCCGCAGTTCATCAAGCTGGACAAGTCGCTCGTGCGCGGGATAGATACGTGCTCGCGCCGGCTGGAGATACTGCGCGGGATGCTGCGCATGATGGGGGCATTCGGTGGTCACGTGATCGCAGAGGGCATCGAGCGGGTCGAGGAATTGGCCATGGTGCGGGATCTTGGTGTTTCCGCGGGCCAGGGCTACTTTTTGGGGAGGCCAGTGGCGCTGCCTGAACCGCAGGCGTCGCCGGAGGTGCGGGCTGTGCTGGCCTCGCGGCAGATCGCGGTGTTTCCCCAAGCCTTGCGCACGGGATGGTCGGGCATGACCGCCGGGCAACTCCTGCGCCCCGCGCCGACGATCCATCCCACCACCTCCAATAACGACGTCCTGGCGCGGTTTCACAGCCAGCCTGATCTGCACGCGATGGCAGTGGTGGACGAGGCAATGCGGCCGGTGGCGATGATGAACCGGCAAATCCTGATTGACCGCTACGCCACGCCATTTCATCGGGAACTCTATGGCAGGAAGGCCTGCATCACGCTGGCCAATCCGGCGCCAGTTTGCTTTGACCGCCGCACCAGCCTGGAGGATATGGCCGAGCTTTTCGCGGGCGAGCAATCCCATGTGCTGGCCGATGGTTTCGTGATCACTGATCAAGGCAGATACGTGGGTCTTGGCACCGTGGCCGATCTGCTACGCGCCACCACCGAGGTACGCATGGAGGCGGCACGTTACGCGAATCCGCTAACGTTCCTGCCCGGAAACATCCTGCTGAACCAGCATGTCGACCGACTCATTGCAGCCGGCAGCGCATTTCATGCGTGCTATGTCGACCTCAACCAGTTCAAGCCATTCAACGATCGTTACGGCTACTGGAAGGGCGACGAAATGCTGAAGGGCGCGGCCGCGATTCTGGCGCAGGCATGCGATCCCGCGCGCGACTTCCTCGGGCATGTCGGCGGCGACGACTTCCTGGTGTTGTATCAGGGGGACGATTGGGAGGTGCGTATCCGGGATGCCATTGCACGCTTCAACGATGCAGCACTGATGTTGTACTCGTCGATGGATCGCGCTGCTGGCGGTATTCACGGCGAGGACCGGTTCGGCAATCCGGCGTTCTTCGTGCCGGTAACGATGGCCGCTGGCGTGGTCAGTGTCAGTGCGGAAGCAATGGCGACGCTGCGGCTCTGCAGCCAGCATATCGGTGCGGCCTCGGCGGTGGCCAAGCGCAGCGCCAAGCGCGCGCCATCAGGCGTTGCGCGGATCGATATCGCCGAACTGGCTGCGCGCGGCGTGCTCGATATCTAGATCTGGATTTTCAGACGGATCTACGCAAGCGATTTGAGCATCCGCGCTGGGGTCGATGACGCGGAGGCCACGCGAGCCGCAGCGGACAATTCGTGGCGCGCCGCTTGATCGAGGATGTCCAGCCGATACCCCTGGGCATAGACGACGCTGACCGTGACGCCGGTCTCCGGGCACAGGTTCAGGGTACGGCGCATTCGCGATACCAGCCCGGCCAGCGCGCGGGAGTAGGGCGGCAAGTCATGGCCCCAGATCGTATGTTCGATGCGGCGGCTGGCCAGGATGCGGCCCGCGTTGGCGAACATCAGCATGGCCAGGTCGAACTCCTTGGGCGTCATCGGAATCCGGTCGCCATTGAGCGTGGCGTAGCGACCGGGGTTGCTCAGCTCGTATGGCCCGGCGCGCAACGGTATGGCTCCGCGCAAGCGCGTGCCGCTCATGCGCCGGCGCAATGCGGCGATGCGGGCCAGCAGCACACGCGCAGCCAGAGGGCGGAGCACGTAGTCGTCCGCGCCGGCATCGAGGGCCTCGACGAGGTCGTCGTCGTTGTTTTCGCTGGCAAAGATCACGATTGGCACGTCGCGGTTGCGCACGGCCCGGACGGTGCGAATCACGTCGATGGCGGAGATGTCGGCCAGTTCACGGTCAATCAGGAGCATCTCGTAGCTGTCATGGCCGAGCCCTTGAATCAGGTCACGCCCGGCGTGAAAGACGTTGCATTGGTAGCCGGCGACGGCAAGGAGTTCCTGCAGCGGATGCAGGGGCGACGAGCTGTTTGCCAGCAGCGCGATGTTCGTTCGGGCATTCATGCGACATTCTCTGGAAAGCGAAGTAAACGCGTTGCAGCGTATCCAGCGTTTGTAGGGCGAACAATCGGTGTTTCCTTAAATGGATGGCGTTGACGTAGGAATGAAACGAAATCGGACATCCGCCTGGCGACGCGTGCGTGGCGTCGCTTATCCACAGATTGTGTGGATAACTGCGTCGGCGTCTGCGCCAGTCGCGCCGGGTCATGGGAGCGCATCGGTCTGCCTAAAAATTAGGCAGCATGGATTCGGGGGCGTGGCTCGGGGATGTTTGAAGTGATGTGCTGTGCCAGAATAGCGTCCATCCCGTCCGGCCCTGGCTGCCTATGTTGACCCCTAGTGTGATTGCAGCGATCGTCGTGTCTCTTCACGTGCTGGGCGTGATCGCGGCGCTGCACGCCGTCATGACCGTACGCACTGCGCCCGGGGCCATCGCCTGGGCTGGGTCGCTGGTCATGATGCCGTACTTCTCGCTGATCCCCTATCTGATCTTCGGACGAAGCCGCTTCGCGGGATACGTCAATGCGCGGCGCTTCAACAATCACCGGCTGCGCGAGATCCGACAGAACATGAGCACCCAGGAGCTGGATTCGCTCAGCGCCTGCCTGGTGATGAATCCCGATCAGGAATGCATGCGCGCATTGCCGCGCCTGACTGGCATGCCATGCCTGGGCAATAACGACGTGCGGCTGCTGGTCAACGGCGAGGCAACCTTCCAGGCGATTTTCGCCGCGATCGATGCCGCCACACAGGTCGTGGTGGTCCAGTTCTTCATCGTTCACGACGATGAACTTGGACTCGAACTGCAACGCCGCCTGTGCGAGCGTGCCAAGGCAGGGGTCAAGGTCTATTTCCTTTACGACAGCATCGGCTGTCACGCGCTTGGCCGGGCCTACCTGCGTGCATTGGAGGAAGCCGGCGTCAACGTGCGTTCATTCGCCACGCATCCCGGCTTTGTCAATCGCTTCCAGCTCAACTTCCGCAATCACCGCAAGCTGGTGATCGTCGATGGCGAGCGCGCCTTCGTCGGAGGCCACAACGTCGGCAACGAATACCTCGGTCGCAGGCCACCACTCGCGCCCTGGCGGGATACCCATATCGAGATTCGCGGCGCCGTAGTGCTCGAGCTGCAGATGACGTTCGCCGAGGACTGGTACTGGGCCGCGCACGAGGTGCCCTACCTGTTGCTGCCGCCGCCGAGGCGCTTCGGCGACATGGTGTGCCAGATCGTGCCATCGGGGCCGGCGGATGCGCAGGAGACGTGCTCGCTGTTCTTCGTCGAGGCGATCCAGGCCGCGCGCAAGCGCATCTGGATTACGTCGCCATACTTCGTGCCCGACGAAGCCGTATCCGCGATGCTGCGACTGGCAGTGCTGCGTGGTGTGGACGTGCGCATCCTGATACCGGCCCGGCCGGACCATTACGTGGTCTATGGAGCGTCGACTATCTATGCCCACCAGGCCGTCTGCGCCGGCGTGAAGGTGTTCCGGTACCAGCCGGGCTTCCTGCACCAGAAGGTCATCCTGATCGACGACGACGCGGCGGCCGTCGGCACCGCGAATTTGGACAATCGTTCGTTCCGGCTCAACTTCGAGATGATGGTCATGACGGCTCACCCGGAGTTCGCGGCCAGCGTGGCGGAGATGCTGGAAGCCGATTTCGCGGAGGCCCGTCAGATCGACCGCGAGGACTTCCTTGGCGCGCCCGCCATCCTGCGTGTGGCGATGCACGTGGCCAAGCTCTTCGCTCCCATCCTTTAGTGACGCGGGAAATACGCGAACAGCGCGGGCCAGCGGTGCTGGAAGTGGTTGTGTACACTGTCTACTATTGTTATTCGTTGCCCTGGACGCTGTCCGCATGGGAGCTAGCATGAATCGAACCGCCGCGCCCACATCGCCCGCACCGCCGACACCGCCCACGCGCACCACATATCGCCATGGTGACCTGCGCCGCGCCCTGCTCGAAGCAGGCATCGATCTGGCACGGCAGGGCGGGCCCGATGCCATTGTCCTGCGCGAGGCGACACGCCGAGCGGGCGTCGTGCCGAATGCGGCATACCGGCACTTTGCGAACAGACAGGATCTTTTGCAGGCAGTGCGCGCGCACGCGCTTTCCAGCCTGGCGATAGCAATGGAAGCGGAGTTGGCGGCGATTCCTCCCGATGCCGCGCCTGCCGAGCGCGCGCGGGCCAGCCTGCGGGCGGTAGGCACGGGCTACCTGCGCTTTGCCTTGGCTGAAACCGGGCTGTTTCGCACCGCATTCTCGGTTCCCGACGATGTGGAGGAAGATTCCGATCCGGCAAAAGCCGGTAATAGCGGACTGAACCCATTCGAACTGCTCGGCGCGGCGCTGGATCGCTGGGTAGAGGCAGGCCTGCTTCCGGCCGAACGACGTCCGGGTGCGGAGTACCTTGCGTGGTCGGCCGTGCATGGTCTGTCGATCATGCTCATCGACGGGCCGCTGCGCGGTCGGGCAAGGGAGCTGGCGGGAGTGATCGGGCAACGACTGCTCGATCTGGTGGAGAAGGGTCTGTGAAAAAAGATGCCACGGGACGGGGACCGCGTGGCATCGTGAAGCCTGTGTTTCAGGGGGAGGGTCGACCCTGAAACCGGGTGGGTCGCCCGTATTGCACGGGCGAGAGGCAGTGTAAGGAGACGATTCTCATATGAGAATCGGAATACTCCGAATTTTGGACTTCTCGATGCGGCTACTGTCTAAGTGACTGTCGGAAGTCAATTCCGACCGGATATCGACAGGAGGCTGTGATGAGGGGCGCCCACGGGTGGGTCCTGGCGGCAGTGACCGCGGCAACGATGCTGGGCGGCTGCGCAACGTATCCCGGCTATGACAGTCCGTACGGTTATGACCCCAACTATCCGCTGGGCGACCTTGGTTCTGTCTACGGTGGGTACCCGGGCTACGAGTATGACTACGCGTATCCCTATTGGTACGGTTACCCGTACGCGTATGGTGGCGGCTATCCGTACTGGCCCGCTTACTGGCCGGCGTACACTGGTGGCGTGTTCTTCGGCAGCTTCTGGTATGGCTGCTGTCACACCTCTTATTACCGCTACGGATGGTATGGGCGTGGGTACCGTGGATACTACGGGCACGGCTGGTATGGGTATCGCGGTGGCTACTACGGCTATCGAGGGTCGCCGGGCTATCCTGGGTATCGCGCGTACCCCGGCTACCAGGGCGCAGGTGGAATGCCAGGATGGGGTGGCGGTGGTCGGGGCGGACGGAGCGGTGGTGGCCGCGGAGGCGGACATCGCTGACAGGCATCACCAGCACTTTTCAAGGAGCCGACGATATGAGCAAACTGGATTCCACCAAATCTCTCACACCTGCTTCAAGAAAGGCACGCGAGTCGCATGACCAGAAGGTCGAGCAGGAACTCGACGAGGCCTTGCGCGAGACATTTCCGGCCAGTGATCCGATCGCGGTGCATCCTGTGCCGCACGAACCGGCCCACAAGGGGCCGGGCGGAAAAGGGTGATTGGAAGGCGTGTGTGAGCGTTAGCGAAAGTGGCCAGGCAACCAGGGCAACTGGCGCACTTTAGGGCAACTGGCGCAATTGCCCGATGACGGACATCAGTCGGCCGTGCGCGACCGTGACCGCGGCTTCATCCTGTAGCGCCTCCTGATAGCGCTTGCGGAAGTCCACGTCGCCACGCTCGCTGAACAGCTTCTGCGCGGCGGCGGCCACGGCCCGGCAGGTTTCGTCGTGATGTTCTTCACCATCGAGTTCTTCGTCGATCTCGATGATCAGTCTCGATAGTGGATCGAGCCAGCGGAAGAAGGATTCCTCGGTCACGAGTTGCACGAACTGGCCGGCTGGAATCGGACCGTGCAGCCGCTCGTACTGGCCACGGTCATAACCGATGACTTCCTTGTGAACCTGGAGCAGCGCCGCGCGCAATGCCCGGAGCCCCAAGCGGCGGGTTTCCTGGATCGCAAGGAACTGTTCGCTGGGCATGTCCATCTTCACTTTCCTCTTCAATGGCAGGCCGAATGGACATGATCATCCGTGGCATCCTCCCGGGGCCGCCAGAGCCTGCCCGCTAGTGTTATCGGGCACACGCGTACACAGCGTGATGCTGTGTACGGTGCGAAGTCAGTATAGGCAGCGGGGCAGGCGCGATCTAGCGTTGAAGCCTAGCGAAATACCCGTATTGCGGCCCCGCGACAAAGCGTGCCGGGCTTGCTGCGCAGGCGCTCGCCACGCCTCGCGCATTGCAGTGCGGCACTCGGCCGCACGGGCGGGGTGGGCGAACGTGGCGCTACTTTTGTGGCTACTTTCTTGTGGCTACTTTTGCGCGGGTAGCGACTTCAGCAGTTCAACGAGATACGGCTTCCATACCTCGGGGTGTTGCAACGTTTGATGCCCATATGTGTTCTCGCTCTCGGGCAACTCCACGTACTTGCCTTGTCGAACCTTCGGCACGGTGCGTTGCATGACGCCGAGGTCCACTGCGTTGATCATGTCGTCGGCGAAGTTCACCGCGTAAAGCGGCGCGCGGATCATGCCCAGATCCGGCTCGGGGTTGTAGTCCCATGACGATTCAAACCAGTACAGGTAGTCATTGGCGTCCATGCCGCGGCTGTCCGCCACGGTCTTGTCGACGTACTGGTTGACCTGGTCGCGCGTAGGGGCGGCCTTCTGCAACGTGGCTGCGCTTTGCGTCATCAGGGCGAACACCGGCGTGGTGCGGGTCCAGTGGGTGGGCTGCCGCGTGTAGTTGCCACCGTTCCAGTCGGGGTCGTTGCGGATCGCGTCGATCAACATCCGGCGCCACAACCAGTTGCGGCCTGACATCGCCACGGGCTGGCTGGCGATTGGCATGAGCGCATCCATCATGCCCGGATGCCGTTCACCCCAGACCCACGTCTGCATGCCGCCCATCGACGTGCCCAGTACCAGCCGCAGATGATCGACCTTGAGTCCCTCGGTCAGCAGACGGTAATGACCCTCCACGACGTCGTTGTAGCCATAGCGCGGAAAGTTCGCGCGCAGCGCGTCGCTGGGCTTGCTCGATCCGCCACGGCCGATGCCGTCGGGCATGATGATGTAGTAGCGCGAGGCGTCGAGCGGCTGGCCCGCCGCGAACAGTTCCTTCTGCATCAGCGGCGTCAGGTACGCGCGGCCTGTGCCAGTGGTGCCGTGGAGCAGAAGCACGGCGTTGTTGACCTTGCCGTCGGCGCCGCGCGTGGGCGTGCCCAGCGTCGCGTAGTGAAGCTTGACGGTCGGCAGCGTTTGGCCGCTCTGGAAGTGGAAGTCGCGCGCTTCGAAATCGCCTTCAGTGGGTTGCATCACCGGCACCGGTGATTGCGCATGGACTAGCCCGGAGGCGAATAGCGTGGCAACGGCGAGGCGCTTGAGCCCGACCGTCGTGATCATTGTCATCATGGTTGTCTCCCCCGTTCTGGTTTGCTGGTTCGCTGGCTCGAACACGCGCGCATCATACGCGCGGCGGGGGAAATCTGCAGATCAGGCCAGGGCAGCGGCCCGCCACGCGCCGGGCGGCTTGCCGAACCGACGGGCGAACGCGCGTGTGAAGGTGGTCTGATCGGGATAGCCAACGCCATAGGCGATATCGGCGAGCGACATCGTGCCAGTCATCAACCATTGCACGGCCTGGTCCAGCCGCAGGCGTGTCTGGTAGCCGTGCGGGGTATCGCCAAACGCCTCGCAAAACAGCGTGTGAAACCGACGCGCGCCCCAGCCCATGCGCGCGGCAAGCTGGTCCACCCGCAACGGCGACGCGAGATTGGCGCGTAGCCATGCATCGATGGCCATTGCCGGGAAATGCGTGGCATCGTTGCGGGCCGCATCGAGACCCAGCGCCGATGCCAGATTGCCCGCGAGCGCCGTTGCGCAATGCCAGGCGTGCTGGAGTGGCAGGTCGCCAGACGGGCGATGCGTCGCCAACGCGCGGACGCGGGCAGCGAAGCTGGCATCCATGGCGAAGGCACGCGGGTTCTCCATTAGCCGCGCGGGCAGAGCGACGGAATTGGCGGGAAAGTCCGCCACGAGCTGGAGGTTTTCGGTCAGGCCCGCGCAGACATGGTGAGCGCCCGCAGGCACCACCAGCCCGTGCTGGCCATCGACGCGATAGGCATGGCCGTCAATTTCGAGTTCGATGGCCCCATCCACGCCGAACAGCAACTGATGGTAGTCATGCGCATGACCAAAGGGTCGCGGCGAATAACGGCGCGGCTCGACCAGCGGCGAGGCGTGTTCAACGAGCTTGGGCATGTCGGGGGTTGCCCTGCGTCTGGCAGAGCCACACGCCAATACCGGCCACGGCCATGCCGAGCCACTGGAGCGGGGCGAGCCGGTCGCCGAACAACAGCGCGGCCTGCACGGCGGCAAGCGGTGGCGCCAGGAACATCAGCGCCGCCGCGTTGGCGGCCTGTCCTCGGCGCACCAGGCTGAGCAGCAGCCAGGTGCCGATCCCTGACAGCACGAACGCAGCCCAGGCCAGCGACGCCCACAGCGTCAGGCCGGTTTCCCAGCGCAATGCGCCAACCCCGCCCGTGGCGCAGACCAGCACCCCAGCCACGAGCATGGCGCCGGCATTCTGCCAGGCCGAGCTGGCGCGGATATCCGCGCGGGCGATCGAGGTTTTCTGGAGGAGGGTTCCCATCGTGATGGAGAGAATGGCGAGCACGCCCGTCAGTATGATCCATGGCGACACGGTCTGCGGCGTGCCGGCCTGCATGGCCGGAAGCACGACCAGCCCGACGCCCAACGCGCCGAGCCCAAGTCCGCGCCAGGTACGGGACGAAGGTTGCTCCTTCAGCAGCGGGATCGCAAGCAGGGCGGTCAGAAGCGGCTGCAAGGCGCCAAGTAGCGCCATGATCGAAGGGGACAGGCCATGCGCCACCGCGCCGTAGCCCGCGCACAGGTAGATGCCCTGCATCAGCGCGCCGGCCAGCAGATGGCGTGGCACCTGCTTGAGCGCAGGCCACGTGACGCCGCTGGCCATCGCCGCCACCGCAAACATCAGCGCGGCCAGAGTGAAGCGGGCCAGCAGGAACAGGTTGGCGTCGGCAACCGGAACAACGGCCTTGCCGACGATGAAGCCGGTGGACCAGATCAGGACGAAAGCCATGGCCGGGAGCCAGGCGGGGAAGGGGCGCGACATTGGTTCGAATCGGGTAGGGCCTTGGAGGAGCCTCGGGATGGCTTTTCCTGGGCCGGAGAATGGTCGGCGGAATGGTCCGCGGAATGGTCCGTATTGTCCGGGAGCCTAACCCGCCACGTGCCGGGTCGTCTTGGCGAATCCTGCAATGCCGGCGCCATGCCACCATCGGCCGACATTTTGTCATGTCTGGCTTTCGGGTAAGGTGGCGTGTCAGTCATCCGATCCACACATCAGCCCCCGCAGCCTCTGCAGCTCCGGAAACAAGCCATGCCTACGCGCTCACCGCAGCAACGCCTGATCGATGAACTGTCTCTGGTCCCGCATCCAGAAGGCGGCTACTACCGCGAGACCTACCGGGACGCCGCGCGCGTCACACGCGTGGCCGATGGTGCCGAGCGTTCGGCATCCACGGCCATCTACTACCTGCTGTGCGATGGCGCCTTTTCGGCGTGGCATCGCATCCAGTCCGACGAGGCCTGGCACTTTTACGCGGGCGACGTGCTCAATGTCCACGTGCTGGCGCCCGACGGCGCGTTCACCACGCACCGGTTGGGTAATCCGCTGTTCCAGCCTGGGACAGTCTTCCAGGCGGTAGTGCCGGCCGGCTGCTGGTTTGCCGCGGAACGCGTGCCGGGCGCGGCCGGCTATGCCCTGGCCGGGTGCACGGTGGCGCCGGGATTCGAATTCAGCGAGTTCGAACTGGCGGCCCGCGACGAACTGGAGCGGCTGGCGTCATCCCATCCACGTCACGCCGCGTTGATTACCCGGCTGGGCAAGGCATAAGCAACGGCCCGTCGCTTGCCTTACCTGTCCTGTCCGTCCGATCAACGAGGCCAACTCACCATGGATGCACGGAACGCTGTCATGCTGGCTGTCCTGCTTTGCGCCACGAATGCGATGACCGCCTTCGCGGCGACCCGGTGCGATGGCCCAGACCACAAAGTTCTCTATCTCGACGATGGCGTGACGTGCCCGAGCGGCTACCGCAATGCCGGCGAGCCGGGCGGCACGCTCTCGATCATCGGCAAGACGGCGGTCACCCGGCAGCAGGAGGAAGCCTATCTCCGGCGCCACGACGCTGAAGCCAGGCAGTTGCAGCAGGTCAGCGCCCGTGAACAGCAGATGGCGATCGCCGCTGAGAACAACCGCCGGTCCAATTGCACCATGCTGTTCAATCAGCTCCGCCAGAACGACCTCGCCATGCGTCAGGGCAACGCCTGGGACAACATGGCGCAACTCAAGACCAACCGTCAGGCCATCGTGAATCAGCGTGGTCAGCTTGGCTGTTAGTGCCGAGGACGCCACCGCAAGCGCGCGGCGACATCCGGACCAACCCTGATCCCGGCCATCTTTTCCTTGACTCGCCCGAGCTTGTCTCCGACACTTTCGCGAACTATGCGGTGATTAGTTTCCAGTCCGGCGACGTATCGGATGCGCGCCGCCGCCCCCTGAAAATTCGGAAAGGCTCTGCATGAAGGTATTCCTCTCTGCGCTACGCCCGGTTGTGCTTGACTCCCTTGGTGTGATTGTCTTTGCCGTTCTGTTCGCCATGAACGTCAACACGCTGGTGGCCACTGCGGCGGGTACTGCGGTGGCGGTCGGCGTGGTGCTTTGGGCGAGGTTTCGGGGCGAGCCCATTGCCGCGCTGCAATGGATCAGCCTGATCAGCGTGCTGGTATCGGCCGCCGCCACGTTACTGACGAACGACCCCCGCTTCGTGATGGGCAAGCCCAGCGTGCTGTATGCGCTGGTCGGCGTGGTCATGCTGCGCGGTGGCTGGATGCACCGCTACGTGCCACCGGTCGCGCGGGAGCGCATGGGCGATCTGCTGACCCGTTATGGCTACCTGTGGGCCGCTCTGATGCTGCTCACCGGCGTGCTGAACCTGGTGGTGGCAGTGGCGTTCACGGCATCGTGGCCGCTCTTTATCGGCGTGTTTCCGCTGGCATCGAAGCTGGCGCTGTTCGGGATCCAGTTCACGCAGATGAAACTGGCCGCGCGCCGGATGGGAATCGTGCAGCCCCAGGTCGGCGGGGAGGGGGCCACCTGACCCCCTCGGTGCATCAGGCTTCGTTTCATCCCGCTTCAGAACGAACCAACCCAGCTCCCCAGCGCGATCACGGCCGCCAGCGCCAGCATCGGGCCAACGATCCCCACCATCACGATGCCGCCGTAGCTTTCCCGATGCGTGGCCCCGCATACGGCCAGTAGCGTGACCACGGCGCCGTTGTGCGGCAGCGTGTCGAGTGTGCCGGCGCTCATCACCGCCACGCGATGCAGGATGGCGGGATCGATGCCCAGGTCGAACGCACGTGTCAGGTAGGTGCCGCCGAGCGCATCGAGCGCGATGGTCAGGCCACCAGAGGCTGAGCCGGTCAGCGCCGACAACACGTTCGTTGCCACGGCCAGCGACACGAGCGGGCCCCCCTCGATCGACAACACCCAGTCCCGCACGACGCCGAACCCGGGCAGGCTGGCTACCACCGCACCGAATCCCACCAGACTGGCCACGCTGAGCACCGGCAGGGCAGCAGCATGGGCGCCAGCGCCCATGCTGTCGCGCAACTCCGGCAGGCGCCGGAAATTCAGTGCGATCAGGCAGAGGATGGCGGCGGTCAGTGCGACGATAACGGACCACACGCCGCTGACTGCCTGCAACGTGGTCGCGCCCCATTCGGGCAGGCCGAGGTAGTCGGCATCCACCCGTGGCAGCACCACAAAGCTCATCAGCAGGTTCACCGCGATCACCACGGCCAGCGGCAGCAGCGCGATAAAGGCTGCTGGCGGCTCGTCGCTGCGACTGCCTTGCAGCGCCTCGGCCGGGTCGAATTCGCGTGCGGTACTGGCAAGCTCGCGGATCAGCGGGCGCTCCGCCACCTCATCGGGCGAAGCCTCCTCCTCGGCAATGGCGTAACCCTCGCCCCTGCGGCGCGCAGCTTTCTCGCGCTGCGACAGCCACCACAGCCCGAACGTCAGCATGATCGCGCTGGCCACGATACCCAGGCCGGGCGCGGCGAACGGCGTGGTGCTGAAGAACGGCATGGGAATCGCGTTCTGGATCGCCGGCGTGCCCGGCAGCGCCGACATCGTGAACGTCGACGTACCCAGTACGATGGCGGCGGGCATCAGGCGTGGCGGGATGTCTGCCGCGCGAAACAGCGCGTGCGCCATCGGCGCCAGCACAAAGAACGCCACGAACAGGCTCACGCCGCCGTAGGTCAGCAGCGCGCCCGCGAGCACCACGGCCAGCATCGCTCGCTGGGGGCCGAGCACGCGCGTCATCCATTCGGCAATGGCCGTGACGGAGCCGCTGTCGTCCATCAGCTTGCCGAACAGGGCGCCGAGCAGGAACAACGGGAAGAACTGGGCGACGAACCCCGCCGCCGTGCCCATGAAGGTCTGGGTCCAGTGAGCCAGCAGCGGTTCGCCCGCCGTGGCCGCGGCCAGCAGGGCCGCCGCCGGCGCGATGATCAGGATGCTCCAGCCGCGAAACGCGAGCCAGATCATCGCCCCCAGGGCGATAACGATGCCAAGGAGACCCATGGTTCAGATCTCCTCGAGCAGTTCGTCGAGATTGAACGAAGAACGCTGGCCGAGCGCATCGCCGTGCTCGGCCAGGAATTGCGCAGCCGCTTCACGCCCTTCGTCGCGCAGCAGGCACAGGAACGACCACTCCGCATTCATCTTCGATGCCGTGCCGTACTCCGCGATCTTGTCGCTGGCAATGCGGTGGATGCGCATATTGGCCCATTGAGCCCCTTCCGCGTCACCGGGATCGGCCACGCGCTGCAGCACCGCCATCATCCGCAACTCCTTGAGCAGCGCGGCGTTGAACGAGATTTCGTTGAGCCGGTTCACGATGTCCCGGGCGCTGCGTGGCGCGCCCGGGCGGGCCACGGGGTTGATCTGCACAAGGATTGTGTCGTGTGAGCAGCATTCCCGCACCAGCGGCGTGATCGTCGGATTGCCGGCGTAGCCGCCATCCCAGTAGGGCACGCCGTCGATTTCCACGGCCTGGAATACCGTGGGCAGACACGCCGAGGCCAGCAGCACCTCGGACGTGACCTCTGCGTTCTTGAACACGCGGCCGCGGCCGGTTTCCACATTGGTGGCGGTGACGAACAGGTGGATGGGCGCGCGCGCCAGCAGTTCGAAGTCGATGCTGGCCTGCAGGATATCGGCCAGCGGATTGCTGCCGGCGCGGTTCAGGTCATAGGGCGACCAGATCCGAGCCGCCAGATCGGCGGCGACGAACAGCGGGGAATCGTCGAGGGTCCAGCGGCCCAGGATCACGTCCAGCGGGCTGCGGCGGAACGGGCTGAAACGCGCCGTCTCGGAGACGCGCTGCCAGAAGTCCGACAGCGCCTGCCGGGCGCCTTCGGCACCGCCAAGCGCGTGGCCATGCACGAGCACCGCGGCGTTCATGGCGCCGGCCGAGGTGCCGGAAATGCCGTCGATCTCCAGCCACGGCTCTTCGAGCAGCCGATCGAGCACGCCCCAGGTGAAGGCGCCGTGCGCGCCGCCGCCCTGTAGCGCCAGGTCGATCAGCAGCGGCTCCCGCCCTGGCGGCGGTGCGGCGGTCTTGCCATCGTCGGCCATGTGTCTCTCCGTTGGGTGAATCACGTGAGGTACAAGCCGCTCTATTATTTGTGTTGCGCTGCAACTTAGGCAAGCGGAAAGAATGTCGTGTAGACCAGACGTTCCTCCACCACCCGGCGCCGCAACGATTTGCCCGCCCGGACTTCTGGCACGGTGCGGTCGGTGTAATACCGCTCGAACTCCCGGATGGCCAGCCGCGCGGGCTTGCCGGCGACATCGGGCAGCGTCACCGTGCCGGACCAGATCACCGGATCGAGCAGGTCGCCCAGCGATGGCCGGGTCACGTCGATTGCTCCAATGGCGCCAATAGTCCCAATAGCCCCAATAGCCCCGGTGACGGCAGCGGGGGGCGCGATGCGGCCAAGTCCAAGCACTTCGGGGACGATGCGCTGCGGGGCCTGTCCCACCAGATGCTGGCCCACGGTGCCGATATTCAGCGGGGCCTTCGGGTCCAGCAGGCTGTCCGCCAGCACGCGAACATCCTGCCAGGCCAGATCGCTGTCGATGGCAGGGTCCCGCGTCTGCAGCACGACTTCCACCTTGTTGCGTCCGGTCTCGCCCTCGGTACCGAATGGCGGGATAAACGAGATGTCGAGATATTCGCCATCGGCCGACCACTTCATCGGCCCGTGGGCCGGCACGGTACCGCGCAGGCTGACGTTGACCTGCGCCCCGGTGCGGGCGAAGGTGGCGCGTCGGCGCGGCAGGACCTGAGCGAAGTCGCAGAGTACGACTTTCGACACCAGCGCCTCGTCGATCGCATTTGGCTGGTAGCGGACCAGCGCCAGCCGCACGAAGGGCATATAGGTCAACCCCGGGTCCAGCTCGATATCGCAGTACCAGCAACTGCGTTCGGCGTGCCAGTGAACCCGATGCCCTACCACCATGACCTTGGGATTGCCCGCTTCCTGCAGTGGGGCCAATGCCGATGTCACCCGCGCCGGGAAGTCAGTGTCGTGGATCGACATTTTCGGCAGTACCGAATCCCAGAGCGGATCGGCACCCCACTGGGTCACGAGCCCCTCGAGCGGCAGCGGGATGCTGGCGAAATCCCCGCTGGCCGGCAATACGACGCCGAGCAGTTCGCCTTCGCCGGACGTGAACCACGGGCGATCCAGCCATACGCGCACGCCGTTGCCGAGCCGGGTGGTGTCGAAGTCCGTGTTGGTGGGCGTGCCGCTCCAGCGGAACGTCGGCACGCAGTAGCGCACGCGCGGCGCGTCTGGCGGAGCGCTGGCGGGTATGACGGTATAGGCGCCGGTGCCATCGGCAGCCCGCAGCATCGGTGCGCCTGGATCGTCGTCGGCGCCACGCACCATGCGTGGCCCCTGCGCGAATTGCCCGGTACGGGTGATGGCGTTCGGGTCCGAATAGAGGGCCGCCGGCAGGTACTCGCGGAAGCGCGTCGTAGCCCGCAGGCAGTACGACACCAGACGGCATTTCGTATCGCCGAATTCGTGCTGGTCGCCGCGCGCGCGGGGTCGTGTCGGATCGGCGATCATCGCATCGACAAGCGGGCCCAGGCTGTCGAGGTTGGGTGCATTCTCCGGTAGGGCGATCTCTGCCAGTGTGCCCTCGCATTGCGCGATCCGGGGGCCTGCTGCGTCGGCGGGGTCATCGATCCATTCGGTCCATGTCGCCTGCAACTCCAGCTTGCCCGTGCTCGGCCCATGCACCCGCACACGCGCGCCAAGTTTGGCAAAGCGATCGCCCGGGCTGCGTGCTTTGCCCAGTTCGGTCAGGAACTCCGGCGTGCAGACCGGTTGCTGCGTCGCGTGAACCAGTACCAGCGGCCGGTACGGCGTGAGCATCCATGCCGCGCCGGTCAGCGCCATCTGCTGTAGCAGTGCCTTTTCGGCGGCGGTGTCCACCCAGTCTGGCAGGCCGAACGTGCCGATCAGGTCGGGATGGACAAAGCTGGCATAGGTCAGCCTGGCGATCTGGCCCTTGGGCAGAAAGAACGTCAGCGTGCGGGCGTCGGCGTCCCAGCGCGGCGTGCCGTCGTCGGGATACGTGACCTGACAGGGCGGATCGGCGAGCAGCCCGACGCGCTCGGCCAGCACGATGCGCAGCCCGCGCGTATCGGGCCAGCGCTGGTCGAACGCCACCATCAGGACGAGTTCGTTACCCGGAATGGCGACGATCTCGGCGCCCGCGCCTAGTGACATCGGCCCGGTCACGCCCGGCAGCCGGCTGCCGGGCGCGG
>NZ_ANKP01000218.1:0-6402 GCF_000319775.1 Cupriavidus sp. HMR-1 | reverse complement strand
GTGATCGAGGCCGGTCTGCGCGGCCGGCTGCGCATCGGCGCCATCCCCTATACGGCGCGCGCCGTGCTCGATGCCGCGCTCGCCTACGGGCTGAACCGCACGCCGCGCATCTCGGTGCTGGTCAGGGAAGGCACCACCGACGAACTGGTCGTCGCGCTACGCCAGCATGAACTCGATTGCGCGATCGCGCGATCGTTCTACCTGGCCGGGGAAGACATTGTCCAGCAACCGCTCTATCGCGAGGAGCCGGTGCTCGTGGTACCGTCACGCGCTGCCGCGCGGCTGTCGCGCGGCGGACTGGACTGGAAGCGGCTGGCCGAGCTGGACTGGATACTGCCGCCGCACCATACGCCGGTGCGCCGCACGATCAATACGATGTTCGCGCTGGCCGGCGTGGCGCCGCCGCTGCCGATCGTCGAAACCTATTCGGTCAAGCCGATGGCCACGCTGCTACGCAGCCAGCCGCACGTGATCACGATCGTGCCGAGGTCAGTTGGGGCCGAACTGGTCGAACTGGGCGATGCCGCGATGCTGCCGTTCTCGCTCTCGTGGGACCTGCCACCCGTGGGCTTGATGTGGCGGCGCGAGTCGCAGGAAAACGAACTGGTGACGGGGCTGGCAGCGGCGCTGCGCCAGGCCATCTGAAACGACAGCAGGAACAAGGAAAAGGCTGAAAACCGGGATGAAAACCGTTGGACTCTATCTGCTTACCGCGCTGGCCGAGATCCTCGGCTGCTATCTGCCCTACCTCTGGCTGCGCCAGGGTGCGAGCCCGTGGGTACTCCTGCCCGGCGCCGCATCGCTGGCCGTGTTCGCGTGGCTGCTGACACTGCATCCGGACGCCTCCGGCCGTGTGTATGCAGCCTACGGCGGCGTCTATATCGCGATGGCCATCGCATGGCTGTGGGCGGTGGATGGCGTGCGCCCGAGTCCTTGGGATTTGGCCGGCGTGGCGGTGGCGCTGGGTGGCATGGCCATCATCGTGTTCCAGCCGCGCTGACGCGCCGCCCTGCTCTTCCTGCTCCCGCCCTTGCCTCCGCCTTTGCCTCCACCTTTCTCGCTATTGGAAGGTGCGCAGGTAAGCAAGAAGATCGGCGATCTGCTGCGGATCGCTCATGCCCCAGAAACGCATCTTCGTGCCCGGCACCACCTTGCCCGGCGACTGCACGAAGGCGCCCAGCGTGGCATCCGACCAGACCACACTCGACGCCTTCATCGCATCGGAATAACGATAATCCGCCGTACTGCCGGCCTTGCGACCGAACACGCCATTGAGCTGGGGTCCGAATGCGCCACGCGCCGACGGGCCGACGCGGTGGCATGAGGCGCAGAGCCGGGTAAAGGTCTCCTTGCCGGCCTGGACATTACCGACGGCTGCATTGGCGACTGGATGGACAAGCAGGGCAAGAACCAGGGGTAATGCGTATTTCATGCTGCGGGATAGCTCGCCACCTCGATCAGGTTTCCATCGGGATCACGGCAATAGACTGATGTGATCGGCCCGAGCGCCCCGGTGCGTTGCACCGGACCGACTTCCACGGCCACCTTGTGGGCCAGGAAATGCGCAACCACCTCCTGCGGCGGCATGTGCGTGATGAAGCAGAGGTCGTCGCTGCCGGAGGTTGGATGCACACCCGTGAACCATGCAACGGTGTCTTCGCCCACCGGACGCAGATTGATCTTCTGCTGGCCGAACTTCACCGATACCCGTTTGCCGGAACGTGACTCGAAGTCCTCACGCTTCATGCCGAGCACCTGCTCGTACCACGCGGCGCTGGTCTCCACGTCCTTCACATTGAGCACGATATGGTCGAAGCGATCGATTGCGAGCGTCATGGGGGGCCTTTTTCCTGATGGGATTGTCGGGGTCCGTACGATACCGACAGTGAGATGTAACAAGACGTTTGGCTGTGAAACAAGCGGTACTGTACACCCCGTGTGATGCATACGCGTACGTATAATGCGGTCTTCCACGACGGGCGCGTCGTGCGTAACTGACGCGCCCAGACTCTGACTCAGACTCAGTCTCCTCCGCCGGGCGGCATCCCATCCGCATGTCAGCCCGCACTCGTTGAAAGTGGCGGCCCAGCGCACCATGCGCGGCTGCGCTTTCGTTGTTCATCCTGGCGCGTCGCGCCCGGCACTGCCTGCCGGGACTGGCGAACCCGGAAAATTTCCACGAAGTGCAATTCGCCATGAGCAAGATTTCCAGGCTCGCCTTGAGCCTTGTATTGGCCGCACTGTTTCATGTCGCCGCCCCCGCGCTTGCCACGGAAAGCGCCTCGGACGCCGAGGCCCAGCAGATTCCCGTGCTGACGCACGCGGAGGCCGTTGCCGAACTCAAGCGCCTGCAGACCGCGCAGGACCAGATCAAGCAGCAGGCCTCCAGCGCCTTGGGGCGCACCAAAATCAATGGACTCGACGACGACCTCAAGCAACTGGCCACCGATGTCGACAAGCTCGCTGCATCACTGACGCCGCAACGCGCGCAGCTGCAATCCCAGCTAGATGTGCTGGGCCCGCCGCCCGAAGCCGGAAAGGCAAAGGAAGCCCCTGCAGTGGTCGCACAGCGCGCCGAACTCACCGCGCGCAAGACGCAGCTCGACGACGAACTGAAGCAGGCGGCCAACAGCAAGGACAACATCGCGCACCTGCAGGAACAGCTGGCCAAACTGCAACGCACGCAGATGAAGGATCAGCTTGCGTTGCGTTCGGAGAGCATCCTGAATCCCCAGTTCTGGAAGCCACTCTTTGGCCGCGCGCCGGAGGACCCGGAGCGGCCCGGCGCCTTCACCGACGAGATCGTCCCGATGTTCGAGCACGCCTGGGCGTCTGGGCAACGGGCGACCACGGTCATCCTGCTCGTGATCGCACTGGCCGCGTGGACACTTGGGCGTCGTCTGCTCGAACGCGGCGCGGCGTGGCTCTGCCTGACGCAGTTGCCCGAAGCTCGCATCCGCCGTAGCGCGCTGGCGTTCGCCACGACACTGGCCACGGTGATCGCCACGGCCACCGGCGTGCGCATTGCATTCGCGGCGTTCACCGGCGGCGAAGACGTCCCGCCCGAGGTTCAGGACCTGCTGAACGAGATCGCCAAGCTGGCGATGACCAGCGCGCTGATCGCGGGCCTGGGCCGCGCCCTGCTCTGCACGCGGCATCCTTCATGGCGGCTGCCTGCGCTGGCCGACCGGCTGGCGCTCGCCATGAAGCCGTTCCCGACGGTGCTGGCCGGCTTGCTCCTGCTGGCCGGCACGCTTGAGCAGTTCAACCGCATGGCCGATACGAGCCTGCCGGTCACGCTGCTCGGCAGAGGCGTTGTGTCCTTGGTGGTGGTGCTGACGATTGGCGCCGCACTGCTGCGAGCCAGTCGCGTGCGCGCCGAACTGCTCGCCGCCGGAGAACAGCCCGAAGCCCGTGCCACGCTCGTCGGATTGATCCACGTCGGCGTCACGCTGACCGTGGCGATCTCGTTCGGCGCGCTGCTGATCGGCTACATCAGCATCGCGCGCTTCCTGACCTACGAACTGGTCTGGTTCGATATCGTGCTGTGCAGCCTCTACCTGCTCACGCAACTGACGCGCGACATCTGCGAGGCCACGTTCTCCAGCCAGTACGGCGGCGGACGCGTCATCAAGCAACTGTTCGGCGCAGGCGATACCCAGCTCGAACAGGCCTCCACGGTCTTTTCCGGTCTCGGCTCCAGCGTGCTGCTTCTGCTGGCCGTGCTGGCGCTCCTCACCGGCGGCTTCGGCACGACACCCGCCGATCTCTTCAACAGCCTGCTGGCCATGCTCGGCGGCGAGAAGCTACGCGCGCTGAACATCATGCCGGACCGCATCATGAACGCGGTGATCGCGCTGGTGGTCGGCATCTGGCTGCTACGCTCGGTACGACGATGGCTCGATGCGGAACTGCTGCCGAAGCTTTGCTCGGAGTCCGGATTGCGTGCATCGCTGATCACGCTGTTCAGCAATATCGGCTACGTGCTGCTGGTACTGCTGACGCTCTCGCTGCTGGGCGTCAAATGGGAAAACCTGGCGTGGATCGTCAGCGCGCTATCGGTCGGTATCGGCTTCGGCTTGCAGGAGATCGTCAAGAACTTCGTCTCCGGACTGATCCTGCTGACCGAGCGCCCGGTCAAGGTAGGCGACATGGTCAGTCTGGCTGGCGTCGAAGGCGATATCCGTCGCATCAACGTGCGCGCGACGGAAATCCAGCTGGCCGACCGCTCGACCGTGATCGTGCCGAACTCGCAGTTGATCTCGCAGAACCTGCGTAACGTCACGATGCACAACAACACGCAAGGTGTGGCCACGCTGCAATTGACGTTCCCACTGAACACCGACCCCGAAGCCGTGCGCGACCTGCTGCTCGACGTCTACCGCGAGAACCACGCGATCCTCGACATCCCCGCGCCATCGGTGACGTTCAGCCAGTTGGCGCCGAACGGCATCACGCTGAGCGTCACCGGCTATGTGAACAGCCCCCGCATCGCTGGTGGCACCAAGAGCGACCTGCTGTTCGAGATCCTCAAGCGGCTTCGCGCCGAGGAGATTCCGCTGTCGGCGCCACAAACGCTGCGGCTGGAAAATATGGAGGCATTGGGGACGTAAATGGGGGTGGTAGATCAGGGGCGCAGATTGGGACGAGTCGACTCCCCGTCACCCCATCACCACGTCACCCCATTGCTCCTTCGTGCCCAGTCCAATAATCGGCGCCATCGTCATGGGTGGCGAGCGCGATCACCTGGGTGCACCGTTGGCATGTGTAGAGGAAGGCCTGCGCACCGGTGCCGGATATGGCATCGCCGGTGCGGATCAGGCGGGGGTGTGGCGGAACATAACCGGGACGACCCAGCAGGCTCTTGCAGAGTTCGCAAGGAACCATGGCGCTCTCCAGATTCTGGTGCGATTCGCGGCAATGACACCCGCGACAGGTGATTTTTGTGCAACGCAGCAGAATCCAGTATAGGCGCACGATCGTTCGATCGCCACGCCCGGGCGATGTGACTTATTCCTTACCGGCGAAGCGGTCCGTTGCGGCAATCAATTGGTCGAGAATGCCGGGTTCGCTCCAGGCATGGCCCGCGCCTTCGATCAGATGAAAATCCGCGTCCGGCCAGGCCTGATGCAGGGCATAGGCGTAACGCACCGGACAAGGCATGTCGTAGCGACCATGCACGATCACGCCAGGGATGCCGGCCAGACGATGCGCGTCGCGCAACAGTTGCCCGTCGTCAAGCCAGGCACCGTGTGTGAAGTAGTGGTTTTCGATGCGCGCGAATGCCAGCGCGAAATGTCCGTCGGCATGTTTGGTGCTGATATCGGCGTCCGGTAGCAGCGTGATCGTCTCACCTTCCCAGACACTCCAGGCCTGCGCGGCCTCGACCTGCTTTGCCTTGTCCCCGCCGGTCAGGAGCTTCCGATAGGCGGCCATCATGTTGCCGCGCTCCGCCTCCGGCACCGGGGCCTGAAAACGCGCCCATTTGTCGGGGAACATCTCCGATACGCCGAACTGGTAATACCAGTCGAGTTCGGCCCGCGACACCGTATAGACGCCACGCAGCACCAGTTCGCTCACACGCTGAGGATGTGTCTGCGCGTAGGCAAGCGCCAGCGTCGATCCCCATGATCCCCCGAACACAAGCCAGCGCTCGACGCCGATCCGCTCGCGCAGTTTTTCGATGTCGTCGACCAGATGCCAGGTGGTATTGGCCTCCAGCTCGGCATGAGGCGTCGACTGGCCGCAGCCGCGCTGGTCGAACAGCAGCACATCGTAGCGGGCGGGGTCGAACAGGCGTCGATGATCGGGCGAGATGCCGCCACCGGGCCCGCCGTGCAGGAACACCGCCGGTTTGGCGCCGCGCGTGCCGACGCGCTCGTAATACAGCACGTGGCCATCGCCGACGTCGAGCGTGCCGGTCTCGTAGGGTTCGGTAGCGGGATAGAGGGTGCGCGGTTCAGGCATGTCGCCTCCCGGAAAGCCTTGAGGGAAGCCAAGTGTAGCGCCATCGTGCAGCGCAACGCACCTTTAAGTTTCGTTTAAGTCTTGGTCCCTACAGTGGAGCCGTACCGCAACCGCCTCCTGGAAAGGTGACGTATGACCCCTCAAGACATGCAAGCACTGGAAACCTTCCTGAGCCAACTCGTGCAGGCTCGCGCCGATGGCAAGGACCCGCAGGCCGCGGCGATGATCGCCGATGCGGCCGCCCGGCAGCCCGACGCCGCCTATCTGCTCGTACAGCGCGCCATGCTGCTTGATCGCGCACTGGTGAATGCCCAGGCCCAGATTGCATCGCTCCAGCAGCAGGTTCAGCAAATGCAGCAGGGCCAGGGCTCGCGCAGCTTTATCGATGACGCCAACGCCTGGGGCAACCACCCCAACCGCCCGATGCCGGGCGCC
>NZ_ANKP01000217.1:0-1108 GCF_000319775.1 Cupriavidus sp. HMR-1 | reverse complement strand
GAACCCATTCACCCATCACCCAGCAGAGGCAAAAGGGAAACATGGTAGCCCTTACCATACTCCCTCCTCCCAGACTCTAAAATCAAAAACCACGACACCCAGGATTCCCATGTGGTCCCCCACCATGGTACTAACTAGGCGGTACTCAGCTTGACTTCGCAGATCGGACGGGATGCGGTATTTTCTGAGTCCTATGGCCGTGGATATCTGTATAGTTTAACTGCCTACTTGACCTCACACCTGCAGGTGCAACCACCCTTCTCGTACAGGCTCTAGCACCTGCAGGTAGTTCTATAGGTCTCAAGCATCACCAAGAGGTAACTACAGAGCTCAACACCTGTAGGTCTAGGCCTAGACCAGGTCTAGAGCAGGTCTAGCTGGAGAGAGCTTTGCAAACTACACAGTACCCGGGCAGTAAGTCAAGCTGCACAGCCACCTGTAGCTAACTAAAGCTACAGCCGTGGCTATGCTACTTGACTTCAGCTCGTTACCTCAATCAATTCCCCTCATCTAACGAAACCCCATCTAACCCCAACAACCCTAGCTAACCCCGTCCCCTCAACACTGCCCAACCCCCCTAACTTAACTCTTCCTCAACCCAAGTCTAACTCTTGCTTTCAAACTGTCTATGCGTACAACTCCAAGGGTTAAACCCCCAGTCCATTGTACACATAGAGAGTCCAAAAGGACAAATCTGTAGAACAAAGGCTGAGCCTCAGCAGATCGTAGCAACAAGGCTACTCTACTGCTTACAGCACCCCGTTCTATTCAAGTCGTCTGCAAAGGATTCACCCCCGCCCATATTTCATTTCAATTCGTGGACAAGTAACATAAACCTTTCCGTTCATGCCACCGAACCCACCAGATATGGTTCACAGCCGAAGCCTATTTAAACACAACTAACATGTGCGGGACCAACATCATCGTTTCTGGTACAGATTCTGACTTAGAGGCGTTCAGCCATAATCTAGCAGATGATAGCTTCGCGTCATTGCCCGATCGGACAGGCGCAAATACCAATTATCTGAATGAGCAGTTCCTCTCGTACTACCCTCAATTACCATTACGATGACCCTCCATCAGTAGGGTAAAACTAACCTGTCTCACG
>NZ_ANKP01000216.1:0-1386 GCF_000319775.1 Cupriavidus sp. HMR-1 | reverse complement strand
TTTGCGATGATTAGAGATGTCACCTGAGGCTGTCTCCCCGTAGGCTCCGAGGTTCGTCGGGCGCTTTGGGAGGCAGCCGTGCACGGACAGGGATTGGTGACCATGAGCATGCGCGAAGTTGACCGCATGAAGGTGATCCAGGCCGTGGCCGATGGGCATCTGGCGCGCTGGCGGGCGGCCGAGCGTCTGGGCATCAGTGCCCGGCATGTCAGGCGGCTGGTCTTGCGACTCCAGGAGGACGGGCCAAGCGGACTGGTCTCGCGCAAGCGCGGGCGCGCCAGCAACCGTCAATTGCCCCCTGGTCTGGAATCGCGTGTGCGCGGTCTGATCCGGGATAGCTACGCCGATTTCGGGCCGACCCTGGCGGCCGAGAAGCTGCGCGAGCGCCATGGCATCGAGATCTCGCCGGCCTGCGTGCGCCGGATCATGATCGACGCCGGTTTCTGGGTGCCCAGGAAGCTGCGCCCGCCGAAGGTGCACCAGCCACGCAACCGCCGGGCTTGCCTGGGCGAGCTGGTGCAGATCGACGGCAGCGACCACGCGTGGTTCGAGGACCGGGCGCCGGCCTGCACGCTGCTGGTCTACGTGGACGATGCGACGGGCCGGCTGATGCAGCTGCGGTTCGTGCCGACCGAATCGACGCTGGCGTACTTCACCGCGACGCGGGCCTACCTCGAGCGCCACGGCAAGCCGATGGCGTTCTATTCGGACAAGGCTGGCATCTTTCGGTCCAACCAGCGCCAGTCGCCCGAGGAACGCGGCTACACGCAGTTTGGCCGGGCGCTGTTCGAGCTGAACATCGACATCCTGTGCGCCAACACGAGCCAGGCCAAGGGTCGCGTGGAGCGGATGAATGGCACGTTGCAGGACCGTCTGGTCAAGGAGCTGCGCCTGCGTGGCATCTCCAGCATGGCGGCGGCCTTCATCGCGGACTTCAATGCGCGCTTTGGCAAGGTGCCGCGCAGCGACTTCGATGCGCACCGGGCGCTGCGCGGCGACGAGGACCTGGCACGGATCTTTACCTGGCGCGAATGGCGCAAGGTCTCGCAGAGCCTGACGCTGCAGTACGACAAGGTGCTGTACCTGATCGAGGATCGGCCGGAGCACCGCGGGCTGATTCACCGCTACATCGAGGTGGCCGAGTATCCGGACGGGCGGGTCGAGCTGTGGGCCGACGGCGCTTCCCTGCCCTACACGACGTATCACCGGCTCTCGGAGATCGACCAGGGCGCGATCGTCGAGAACAAGCGGCTGGGGCACGTGCTGGCGATTGCCGCGCGCGTGCAGGCGCTGCGCGACGACCGGCATCGCACGGGGCCGTCGCGCACGCTCTCGGGCGAGCCGCCGCGCCCGGCCACGGTGCCCTTGAACGTCAAGCGGCAGCGG
>NZ_ANKP01000215.1:0-2125 GCF_000319775.1 Cupriavidus sp. HMR-1 | reverse complement strand
GGGCCAACAGCGTGGCGGCATCGGTGGCCGGGTTTGCTTGCGTGGCGGTCGCGGTCGCCGCGGTCTGAGCGGCGAGCGGGAGGCCGTTGGCACCGGCTAGTCTGGCTGCATCCGCGGCTGCATTGGCCGCTGCATCGGCGGCTGCGCCCCCAGTCAGTGCCGTCGTGGCGGGTGCGGCCTGCTGTGCCAGCATCGCAGCGGCCAGGGCTGCTGCTGCGGCCTGCGCGTCGCTCGAGGGCGTCGAACCGTCGTCACTGGCTTGCGTGCTGTCGTCCTTCTTGTCGGCCGTGGCGCTGGTCTTGCCGCTGTCTTTCTGCTGCGGTGTGCTGGAAGCGCCGGACGTACTGGCCTGCGTCGTCTGTTGCCGCGTGTTCTGCGATGCGTCATCCTTCGGCGCGCTGGTCTGGCTTGAATCCTTGGACTTGCTGGCGACCGGTTGCGTGCTCTGCGGGGTGCTATCGCGCGCGCGCGATAGCGCGTCCTGGAATGCCTTGGCGTCCGCGGCGGCGGTGCTGGCGGCGTTGGACTGCGTCAGGGTCTTGAGGGCGGCGTTGGCGGTGTTACCAATAAGCTGGCTGATATCGATCATGGTCTCTTCGTCGGATCAGGTTCGGCCGGCCGCCGGCTGGCGGGCAATGCGGGCCGCGTATTCGTCATTGGCGCGCTGCTCGCGCCGGGCGGAGACTTGCTGCTCGCGTGTTTCCGCCCGCGTGATCAACGTATCGAACGAGTTCTGGCGGCGCTTCTGCTGCTGCCAGTTGGCGCGTCCGGCCAGCAGGTCCGCCTCGGCCTTGGCCAGCGCATTGGTCTGCTGACGGATGGCGTGGTCAAGCGAATCGAGGAAGCGCGAGAAGTCGTGCCAGCGGCTCGACGACATGCCTTCGGCGGCGATCGCTTGCATCCGGACGCGGTACTCCTGACGGTACTGTGTCAGCGCGTTGAGTTGTTGCTCGGCCTGGGTGCGCAGCCCCTGCAGTCGACCCAGTTCGCGCGCGGCCTTGTCCGTGTCGTCCTGGGCCAGGTCGGCCAGCGTATTCAGCGGATTGTGCTTAACCATGATGCGTCCTCTCGAAGAGATCGTGCAACTGGGCGATCGAGGCGTCGTAGCCGGCGCGTTCGTGAATGTCCTGCTGCAGGAAGGCCTCCATGCGCGGATACATGCGAATCGCGAGATCGAGCTCCGGATCGCTGCCGGGCACGTAGGCCCCGACACTGATCAGGTCGCGGTTGCGCTGGTAGCGCGACATCAACTGCTTGAAACGCCGCACGGAGGCAAACTGCGGCGCGTCGATCAGCGCAGTCATGGCGCGGCTGATCGAAGCTTCCACGTCGATGGCCGGATAGTGGCCGGCTTCGGCAAGGCTGCGGGACAGCACGATGTGGCCGTCCAGAATGGCGCGGGCGGAGTCGGCGATCGGATCCTGCTGGTCGTCGCCCTCGGTCAGCACCGTATAGAACGCGGTAATCGAGCCGCCGCCTTCGGGGCCGTTGCCGGTGCGCTCCACCAGTGTCGGCAGCTTGGCGAACACCGAGGGCGGGTAGCCTTTGGTGGCGGGCGGCTCGCCGATGGCCAGCGCAATTTCGCGCTGCGCCATCGCGTAACGGGTCAGCGAGTCCATGATCAGCAGCACGTGCTGGCCCTTGTCGCGGAAATACTCGGCCAGGCGCGTCGCATAGGCAGCGCCCTGCATGCGCAGTAGCGGCGAGGTGTCGGCCGGCGCGGCCACCACCACCGAACGCTTGCGGCCTTCCTCGCCGAGGATGTTCTCGATGAATTCCTTCACCTCGCGGCCGCGTTCGCCGATCAGGCCGACCACGATCACGTCCGCATTGGTGTAGCGCGCCATCATGCCCAGCAGCACGCTCTTGCCCACGCCGGAACCGGCGAACAGGCCCATCCGTTGGCCGCGACCGACGGTCAACATGCCATTGATCGCGCGCACGCCGGTGTCGAGCACGGTCTCGATCGGCGCGCGTGTCAGCGGGTTGATCTGCGTGCCGGCCAGCGGAACTTCGCTGGCAGCGGTAATCGGGCCGAGGCCATCGAGCGGCCGTCCGGCCGCATCGAGCACACGGCCGAGCAGGCCATCGCCAACCGGCAGCCGCTTCGATCCCTGCTCGCGCG
>NZ_ANKP01000214.1:0-1969 GCF_000319775.1 Cupriavidus sp. HMR-1 | reverse complement strand
GCAGCCGCAGCCGCGGGCTTGGGCGCTGCCGCCGGAGTCGGGGCAGGAGCCGCCGCCGCGCCACCTTCGACGGTGCAGATCAGCGTGCCCTTGGCGACCTTGTCGCCCACCTTGACCTTGACGTCCACGACCTTGCCGGCGGCCGACGACGGCACTTCCATGCTGGCCTTGTCGGACTCCAGCACGATCAGCGACTGTTCTTCCTCGACCGTGTCGCCGGCCTTGACCAGCACCTCGATCACTTCCACCGCGTCGAAATCGCCGATATCCGGCACCTTGACTTCGATCACACTCATGTTCTTCCTCCTGGGATGCGCACCCTGTCCGCCTTGGGATCAGGCCGCGCCGTCTTTGTTGGTTGCCACTTGCAGCCGTACCGTATGCACGTCGATCGGTGCCGCCGAACTCTTGTCGAACTCGATACCCGCTTCCACGCCGATCCTCGCGATCGCCCCGGCATCGAGGTCCGGGCGGTCATACACCGCGTGCATGGCGCCGAGCGCGTAGTTGCGACCCGAGCCAATGCCCCAGAAGCGATCGAACGAAAACACCTCGCGGTACGAATAGACGCCGAAAATGCCGCCCGAATTGGCGATCAGGCAAACGATCTGCGATGACTCGTAGGGGTCGTCCTCGTCTTCCTTGGTGTTGATGAAATACTCGTTCTTGAGCTTTTCATGCACCTTGAGGAAGGTTCGGAACACATCGTCGCGGGTATGCAGTCGGCATTCCTCGCCCATGCCCGTCAGCAGGCTTCGCATGACCGGGAAATGCGCGGTGGTGCCTGCCAGCCCGACGAAACTGTCGCCTACGGGAATCACCTTCTGGTTCCGCTCATAAGCGCGCGACAGCCGCGTATCGCCGAATGTCACCAGCGCATCGGCACCGATCGCCACCTCGTCACCTTTCCTGACGACAACGCAGGTAGTCATGGCTCGCCCCTTGAATGCAATGCAGACGCGCCCGCCAGGTTCGCTGGCGGGCGTTGCCGATGCTTACAGCAGAATCCGGCGGAAATCCGCCAGCAGCGCCGCGAAGTACGTGTTGAAGCGCGCGGCCTCGGCGCCGTCGATCACGCGGTGATCCCACGACAGCGACAGCGGCAGCGTCAGGCGCGGGGCGAATTGCTTGCCGTCCCACACCGGCTTCATATACGACTTGCACACGCCCATAATGGCCACTTCCGGCGCATTGATGATCGGCGTGAAGTACGTGCCACCGAGGCCGCCGAGCGACGAGATCGAGAAGCAGCCGCCTTGCATCTGGTCAGGCTTCAGCTTGCCGTCGCGCGCCAGCTTGGCCAGATCGCTCATTTCCTGGCTGATCTCGAGCACGCCCTTCTTGTCGGCGTCCTTGATCACCGGCACAACCAGACCGTTCGGGGTGTCGGCCGCGAAACCGATGTTGAAGTACTTCTTCAGCACCAGGTTGTCGCCGTCCAGCGAGGCATTGAAGTTCGGGAACTTCTTGAGCGCCGCAACGGTGGCCTTGATCATGAACGCAAGCATCGTGACCTTGATGCCGGCCTTCTCGTTTTCCTTGTTGAGCTGCACGCGGAATGCCTCGAGCTCGGTGATGTCCGCTTCGTCACAGTTCGTGACGTGAGGGATCATGACCCAGTTGCGATGCAGGTTGGCGCCAGAGATCTTCTTGATGCGCGACAGCGGCTTCGACTCCACTTCGCCGAAGCGCGTGAAGTCCACCTTCGGCCACGGCAGCAGGTCCAGGCCCACGCCGGTGCCAGCGGCGGCAGCCGGTGCGGACGGCGCGGCAGCCTGGCCGCTCATGACGCTCTTGACGTAGCTCTGCACGTCTTCCTGCGTGATGCGGCCCTTGGGAGCGGTGCCCGGCACACGCGACACGTCGACACCCAGCTCGCGCGCGAACTTGCGCACGGACGGGCTGGCGTGAGCGGCCTTGCCGGTCGTACCCTGCACCGCAGGCGCGACGGCCGGCGCGGCAACAGGTG
>NZ_ANKP01000213.1:0-1843 GCF_000319775.1 Cupriavidus sp. HMR-1 | reverse complement strand
CGCGCGGCGACGCGTGGCCAGCACGGGCTGACGGCGTTATTCCGCGGCGGCTGCCGATGCCGCCCCGGCCGGGCTGCCGCGCAGCGTCTTCTCCTTGAGCCGCATGACGAAGAACGGCGCGATCAACGACACGCCCGCGCTCATCAGGAACAGCAGGCGGAACGCATGCTCCGCCGCCTCGCGCACCGTGGCAGCGTCGCCCTGATCCCCCGCATCCATGGCCCGTCGGAACATGCTCATCAGCACATCCTCGCCACCATGCAGGTCACTGACCGCCATGCCGCTATGGCGTAGCAGCGCGATCAGCACCGTGGTCAGCACCGCCACGCCCACCGCGCCGCCAAGCAGGCGCGAGAACGCGGTCAGCGCGGTGGCGATGCCAACCTGCTGCGGTGGCACCGAGTTCTGCGTGGCCACCAGCCCGCTCGGCAGTTGCAGGCCGATTGACAGGCCCAGGACGATCATCACCAGCGCGGCCGGCACCACCGCCTGCGGCGGCACAAAGGCCAGCCCGACGATGGCAATCGGCGCCACCAGACAGCCAGCCAGTTGCAGCGGCTTGTAACGCCCGCTCCACGACATCAGCCGGCCCGACGCATAGGCGCCGAACGGAATGGCCAGCGTCAGCGGCACCAGCCGCAGCGCGGCGGTGTCGGCCCCTGCGCCGCCCACGACCTGGAAGCGCAGCGGCAGCAGCACCGACATCGCGATCAACTGGAAGAAGCACAGGAACAGCGTCAGGCAGCAGATCGCGACGGTCGGCACGGCGAGCATCTTCAGCGGAATCACCGGGTCGATGGCACGCCGCTCCTGCCAGACGAATAGCACCAGACCGATCACCCCGGCAGACAGCAGACCGATCGTCTGCGGCTCCATCGGCGAGTGGCCTTGCCCCATCCGCGTCAGGAACACCAGCACGCCAGACAGGCCGCCGCCAAACAGCAGCGCGCCGAGGTAGTCGATGCGATGCTTGCGTCCGCTGACCGGCAGATGCCGCAGCGCCCGGCGCACCACGACCAGCGCGATCAGCCCCAGCGGAATGTTGATCCAGAAAATCCAGCGCCATGAGAGGAAATGCGCAAGGTAGCCGCCAATCACGGGCCCGGCCATGCTGGCCACGGCCCAGACGCCGCTGACGTAGCCCTGGTACTTGCCGCGTTCACGCAGCGGCACCACGTCGGCGATCGTTGCCTGCGATACCGAGATCAGGCCGCCACCGCCAAGGCCCTGCAGAATGCGCGCGACGATCAGCATCGGCATCGTCGTGGCCATCGCGCAGGCGATCGACGCCAGCACGAACAGCACGATCGAGAACGTCAGCACCGAGCGGCGCCCGAGCACGTCGGACAGCTTGCCGTAGATCGGCGTGACCACGGTGGACGCCACCAGATAGGCGGAGATCACCCACGCCATGTCCTCGAAACCGTTGAGCTGCAAGGCGATCTCGGGCAGGACCACGGCCACGATCGATTGTTCGAGGGCACCCAGCATGATGGCCAGCATCAGGCCGAAGATGACCTGCATCACGGGCACGTTTGGGGGGGAATGCGGGGCGGAGGGCGCTTGTGGAGCGGACATGGAGGAGCCTGCACGGCAGGCATTGGCCGGACGGCCTGCCTGCTCTTGTTGGTCAAGAAGAGCCGCCATTTTATGCGAGCGCTTCAAACCGTGCTTGTCGGCTTGCTTTCAGCCCGGTGGCGCGTGCTCGCCCCATCACCCGCCACCACATCGAAACCGCGCGGCTAGGTGCCCTCGGGCTGCTGGCTGCACTCCCACACCGTCTGGCGCAGCCAGCGATGCGCGGGATCGGCCCTGCGCCGCGCGTGCCAGGCCTGCTGGAACG
>NZ_ANKP01000212.1:0-1540 GCF_000319775.1 Cupriavidus sp. HMR-1 | reverse complement strand
GCGCCCCAGCGCGTCAGCGTCGGCCAGCGCCATGCGCGCATGGCCCAGCACTGCCGTGCCGGTTGCGGTCGGCTCCAGGCCGTTGCGGGTGCGGGTGAACAGCGGCGTGGTGAAAATGTCCTCGATTTCCCGCAGCGCCTTGGTCACGGCCGGCTGTGACAGGTTCATTTCGGCCGCCACGCGCGAGATCGAGCGCTGCCGCTCAAGCGCAAGCAGCAGCGGCAGGTGGCGCAGGCGCAGCCGGGAGACGATGTTGTGCAGCAGCTTATCGGTGGCGATCGGCATGGCGGCAATGGAAAGGAGTCGTATAACCGAATGGTAATGCACCGATAAGTATTTGGCTCTTGGTGGTTATTTCACTTGCCTATACTCGACTACATTCCGATCCAGCCATTGCGCGCACACTTCATGTTCACGACACGCCCCGAGATCGTCGGCACGTTCGGCGTTGCTGCTTCCACCCACTGGCTTGCCACGCAGACCGCCATGGGCGTGCTCGAACGTGGCGGCAATGCGTTCGATGCTGCCGTGGCAGCCGGCTTCGTGCTGCAGGTGGTGGAGCCACATCTGAACGGGCCCGGCGGTGAGGTGCCGATCCTGTTCTGGAGCGAGCGTGAGCGTGCCGCGCGCTCGGTCTGCGGCCAGGGCCCTGCCCCGGCGCTGGCTGATCCGGAAGCGCTGCGCAAGATGGGCATGGAGATGATGCCCGGCATCGGGCTGATGCCGGCGACGGTGCCGGGAGCCTTCGGCGCGTGGATGACGATGCTGCGTGATCATGGCACCTGGTCGCTCGCCGACGTGCTCGCACCGGCCATTGGCTACGCGCGCGACGGCTTTCCGCTCGTGCCCCGCATCTCGCAGGCGATCCTTGCCGTGCAGGCGTTGTTCCGTGACGAATGGCACAGTTCGGCCGATACCTGGCTGCCGGACGGCAAGGTGCCACGCCCCGGCAGCTTGCACACGCTGCCGGTGCTGGCCGATACCTATACGCGCATCGTGACGACTGCGATCGCGCAGAGCGACACCCGCGAAGGCCAGATCGACGCGGCCATGCGCTGCTGGTATCAGGGCTTCGTGGCCGAAGAGATCGACGCGTACTGCCGCAACACGCCGGTACGCGACACCACTGGCGAAAAGCACATCGGCCTGCTGCGCTTCGAGGACATGGAGCTCTGGCAAGCCACGGTCGAGGCGCCCGTCTCGCTGGACTTTGGCCGTTACAGCGTGGCCAAGTGCGATATCTGGAGCCAGGGCCCGGTGTTCCTGCAGCAACTCGGGATGCTGCGCCATGCGGGGCTGGAGGCGCACGCGCCAACATCGCCCGAGTTCGTCCACACGATCGCCGAGGCTGCCAAGCTGGCGATGGCCGACCGCGCCGCCTGGTATGGCGATCCGCGCTTCGTCGATAGCCCGCTGGCCACGCTGCTCAATCCGCACTATCTGGCCAGCCGCGCGGCGCTGATCGGTGATCGGGCGGCGCTGACGATGTGCCCCGGCGCGCTGGGTGGCCGCGCGCCGCGTATGCCTGACCCCGCCGTGG
>NZ_ANKP01000211.1:0-1978 GCF_000319775.1 Cupriavidus sp. HMR-1 | reverse complement strand
CAGGCCCGCGCCGCCGACGAGCGCCGCGCCCAGGGACAGGCCACGCCGCTGACCGGCGTGCCCATCGCCCACAAGGACGTCTTCGTGACGCGCGGCTGGAAGTCCACCGCCGGCTCGAAGATGCTGGCCAACTACGAAAGCCCGTTCGACGCCACCGTGGTCGAACGCCTGGCCGCCGCCGGCATGGTCACGCTGGGCAAGACCAACATGGACGAGTTCGCGATGGGCTCGTCGAACGAGAACTCGTTCTTCGGCCCGGTGGGCAACCCGTGGGACACCAGCCGCGTGCCGGGTGGCTCCTCGGGCGGTTCCGCCGCCGCCGTGGCCGCCGGCCTGGCGCCTGCCGCCACCGGCACGGACACCGGCGGCTCGATTCGCCAGCCGGCCTCGTTCTCGGGCATCACCGGCATCAAGCCGACGTATGGCCGCGTATCGCGGTACGGCATGATCGCGTTCGCGTCGTCGCTGGACCAGGGCGGCCCGATGGCCCATTCGGCAGAGGACTGCGCGCTGCTGCTCAACGGCATGGCCGGTTTCGATCCGAAGGATTCGACCAGCCTGACCCCGGAACTGGGCGGCGTCACCGAGGACTTCACGCGCCTGCTGGGCCAGCCCCGCGCAGGCGCCACCGCCAGCCAGCCGCTGGCCGGCCTGCGCATCGGCCTGCCGCGCGAGTATTTCGGCAAGGGCCTCTCGGCCGACGTCGAACAGGCCTTGCGCGCCGCGCTGGCCGAGTACGAGAAGCTGGGCGCGACGCTGGTCGACGTGACCCTGCCGAAGACCGAACTGTCGATCCCCGTCTACTACATCATCGCGCCGGCCGAGGCATCGTCGAACCTGTCCCGCTTCGATGGCGTGCGCTACGGCCATCGCGCCGCGCAGTATGGCGACCTGCTCGACATGTACAAGAAGAGCCGCGCCGAAGGCTTCGGCCCCGAGGTCAAGCGCCGCATCATGGTGGGCACGTACGTGCTGTCGCACGGCTACTACGACGCCTACTACCTGCAGGCTCAGAAGATCCGCCGCATCATCGCCGACGACTTCCAGCGCGCGTTCACCCAGTGCGACGTGATCATGGGTCCGGTGGCGCCCACGGTGGCATGGAAGCTCGGTGAGAAGACTGCCGATCCGGTCCAGATGTACCTGGCGGACATCTTCACGCTGTCCACCAGCCTGGCGGGCCTGCCCGGCATGAGCGTGCCGTGCGGCTTTGGCGAAGGCAACATGCCTGTTGGCCTGCAGCTTATCGGCAACTATTTCGATGAAGCGCAATTGCTGCAGACGGCCCATGCGTTCCAGCAGGCCACCGACTGGCACCTGCGCCGTCCGGCCTGACAACGCCATGCAAACACGCCCCCTGCCCATCGTCAGCATGCGCGCCGCCGCGGCCCTGGCCCTGGCGGCGACGCTGGCCGGCTGCATTCCGCTGCCGTTCGGCGGCCGCTCGACGCCGATCGCCGCGCGCGATATCGACCTCGTCGGCGATTGCCGCCGCACCGAGGAAGATGGCTTCCGCGAGGACGCGCAATTGCGCGTGTCCAACAACACCGTGCAGCAGCTCCAGTGGAAGCTCTGGGTGGGCAAGCGCGGCTCGTGCAGCTTCAATCTGGCCGATTTCCGTCAGGTCAAGAAAACGCCGCATATCGAACTGCGCGCCAACGACGGCAGCGCCTGCGAGCTGATGGTCTGGCAGGACCCGCGCCGCATCACGCTGGCGCACGCGAATTGCCAGGCGCACTGCACGCCGGGCATCTATGAGCAGGCATGGCCGGTGATGTTCGAACCGGGTTCGGGCGACTGCGCCCGCACGCGCTAACACGCGCTAAGCGACACCGTCCATCGACAGATCATGAGGCGCCGACCGCACCTTTCCACGCTGACCCCCACGCCGCTGGTTCCGACCATGGCGGGGCGCTGGCTGCGCGCGAGCGTGGCGGCAGTGGCGATCGGCATGGCGCTCCTGCAGGCCGCGCCCGCG
>NZ_ANKP01000210.1:0-3378 GCF_000319775.1 Cupriavidus sp. HMR-1 | reverse complement strand
GCAGGCCCCACGGCCACAGGGGCGCCCCGCGCGTCCGGCGCAGTCTGCTCAGGCATCGGCACGGGCCACCGGAGCTGCCGCACCCGGACAGTCCGCTGCCGACTCCGCCTTCAAGAGAAAACGACGCAAACCCCGACAGGACGGCCAGCGCCCGGGCGAGCCGCTGGCCAGGAAATGGTCGCTCCTGCTCTATGCGGGCATCGGGGCCGCGATTGTCGTGCTGCTGGGAGACTGGGCCACGCCAACTCAGCCGGCCGTCGACAAGCCAGGCGCGGCGCTCGTCCAGCCGGCCGCGGCGGCGTCAATCGTCACCCCCGTCCCGGCTGACCTGCCGCGCGAGGCCCAATATTTGCGTCCGAGCCTGACTCCGCGTGGCCTGCCCTGGCCAACCAATTCGGGCTACCTGCCCGGATATCCGGTGCTGAATACAAGCGGCCTGTCGACGCTGACCGTCGACAACTCGCGCGGTCCGTCCGACGTGCTGCTCAAGCTCGTGGCCGTCAACGGCGGCTCCCCGGTGCCGGTACGGACGACATTCATTCCTGTCGGGTCTTCGTTCACGATGGACGCGATCACGCAGGGCAGCTATGACGTGCGCTACCAGAGCCTGGACACCGGGGAGATCTACCGGTCGGAGCGCTTCGTGTTCGAGGAAACGCGGGAGGCGGGCAGCACCAGCGCCGGGCGCAACGTGTTGACGCTGTATGCGGCAGCCGGGAAATCGCGGTCGGTCACGATCACCGAGCGCGAATTCCCATAATACAAACGCCGCCCGGATGGGCGGCGTTTGGAAACGACTGCTTACCTGACAGCCTGACTACTTCGCCTGACTGGCAGGCGGCGTCCAGGGCTTCGGCTTCGGTGCCGGCGGCGGCACCGCGCCATACAGCTTCTGCCAGCGCGACTTGAGACCGTCGGCGATCTCTTTCTGGTTGTACTGCTCGGCAAAGTCGATCACGGTCATGTTCTGCTGGTTCTTCAGGCGCATGTCCGCGCCTTCGTCGAGCAGCAGCTTGACGGTATCGATATGCCCGCCGCGCGCGGCCATCATCAGCGGCGTGGTGCCATTCGGGCTTTCCGCATCGATGTAGGCCGCATGGTCGACCAGATACTTGACGACATCGTTGTGCCCATTCGTGGCCGCGTAGTGCAGCGGCGCCCAGCCCTTCTTGTTGACCTCGGCCTCCATGCCGTCGACCATCAGCTTGACCATGTCCAGTTCGCCCTGCAGGCTGGCCATCATCAGCGGAGTCTCACCCGCCGGATTGGTCTTGTCGAAGTCGATGTTCTTGGCCTTGATCAGCGCCGTTGCCGCCTTGGTCGATTTCTCGCGCAGCGCCACCACCAGCATCGGGTCACCCCGGTTGTCGACCAGATTTGGATCCACGCCACGCGCCAGCAGCTTCTGCACGGTGTTGGCGTCATCGAACTCGACGGCCTTGCGCATATCGTCGGCCGGAGCGGCCACGCTGGCGCAAGCCGCGCAGATCAGGGCCATTGCGGCGACCCCACGTCTGATCTTAAAGTCAAGCATGAGCATTCCTGTCTATGTGCTTGAATAAGCGGAAAAAATTATCCGTAGTTTGTTCTGCGATCGTCTCCACGGGAACATCGCGCAGCTTGGCGATAAACTCGCCCACGTGACGCACCCAGGCCGGCTCGTTCGTCTTGCCGCGGTACGGCACGGGGGCAAGATAAGGCGAATCGGTTTCGATCAGCATGCGGTCGAGCGGGACCTTCTTCGCGGTTTCTTGCAGGTCGGCCGCGCTCTTGAACGTGACGATACCCGAGAACGAGATATGGAAGCCTTCGTCCAGCGCCTGCCGGGCGATGTCCCACGTCTCCGTGAAGCAGTGCATGACGCCACCAACCTCACCCGCGTTTTCCTCGCGCATCAGCCGCAGCGTGTCGTCCGCCGAGGATCGCGTATGGATGATCAGCGGCTTGCCAGTCTGGCGGGCCGCGCGAATATGGGTGCGGAACCGCTCGCGCTGCCACTCCATGTCCGCGATGCTGCGGCCGTTGAGACGGTAGTAGTCCAGCCCGGTCTCACCAGTACCAACCACGCGCGGATGCGCCGACAGCGTGACCAGCCGCTCGAGTGTCGGCTCTTCGGCACCTTCTTCGTAGTCGGGATGCACACCGACCGAGGCATACAGGTTCGGGTGCTGTTCGGCCAGCGCCAACACGCGCGGAAAGTCCTCGAGCGTCACGGAGATGCAGAGGGCGTGCGACACCTGATTGGTCCGCATGTTCTCGAGCAACTGCGGCAGCCTTTCGGCCAGCTCGGGAAAATCGATATGGCAGTGGGAATCTACAAACATGGGATATCTCAATCGAGCCGACGCCGGGCGATCATCAGGTCTCGCTCGACGCCATGGTCACCGGCCCGGCATCGAATGACGATACCCGCGGCAAAACCAAAAAAACTCATAAATAACAATAAATTGCGATTAATACTTCGCGCAACACAGCAACTCCAGATGAACTACAGGGTCTGGGTCGGTCGCCCGGATTCAATCGTCTTGCCAAGAATCTCTTCCACCGCGCGCTTCAGCGAACGGCCAATATCGTCGTCCGGGAGATGTACCCCCACGCCTGGCGTCTTCATCGGCGTGCCGACCGGCGTGATCCACGCGACAGTACCTTGCAGCTGGTACTTCTGCGGGCGATCCAGCAGCGACAGCACCAGAAATACCTGCTCCCCAAGCCTGAACGGCCGGTTCGACGGCACGAAGATCCCGCCTCGCGCCAGGAACGGCATATAGGCCGCATACAGCCCTGCCTGGTCCTTGATCGACAGTGACAACACGTTCGGGCGGCCGGTCGTCGCGGGATTAGGAATCGTGGCGGGACCGACCGCTGGTCGTGTCGGCGCCGCTATGGCTGGTGTGTTCATCTTGACCCCTTATTGCAGCATTGCCCGCTTTGTGCGGGCTATTTGAAATTTGCTTTGTTCGACTTGTACCACGTGTGCGGCACGATTCCTACCGCGAGACGCACGCTAGCGGAACAATTGTCGGTAATCGAGCAACACCGACTCCATCACGAGGCGCGCGGCCAACGGATGGTTCTCGTTGCGGCGATGTCCGACCAGCCGCGCGGCGAACGCCTGCAGCCGATGCGCGTCGGTTGCGCTGGCGCAGCGGGTCAGTGCCGTCTGCTCCTTCGGAAAGTAACGCACGGCACCCGTGCCCAGGCAGAGCGCCAGCAGATCGTACGTCCAGCGTTGCAGGGTGCCGAGCACGGCGGGAACCGGCAGCTTCTGCAATTGCTCCGCGGCGGCCAGGGCATCGAGCGCAGCCGCGCTACCGAGCTGGCCGACCAGCCAGCGCTGCAAGGGCTGTTCCTCGGCCTCGGCCGCGTGCAGCGCGGTCA
>NZ_ANKP01000209.1:0-3933 GCF_000319775.1 Cupriavidus sp. HMR-1 | reverse complement strand
CCGCCGAACCGGCTCTCGTCGCCGAAGCATGACGCGTGTCGGCACGCCCGGCGCCGTGGGCACCCCTCGGGCCGGTTCGGCCGACTCACCAATGGGCGGCACGCCGCCCTCCCCTTTTCAGACCATGCAAGTCACGTCCCGCTCCGGCACCGTGTTCCGGCTGCTGATCGCGGCCGTCCTGGGCGTGGCCCATACCCAAGCCTTCGCACCGCACAACTGGTGGTGGCTGCAGATCCTGTCGCTGGCCGGACTCGTCGCGCTGATCGCCGGCGCCCCACGCCCGCGCGCCGCAGCGGCCACGGCCTATGCCTTCGGGCTGGGCTGGTTCCTGTCCGGCATCTGGTGGCTGTTCATCAGCATGCACGTCTACGGCGAGATGCCGTCGTGGATGGCTGGGCTGGCCGTAGTGCTGTTTGCCGGCTACCTGTCGATCTGGCCTGCCCTGGCCGGCGCGGCCTGGCACTGGTTGACACAACGCGGCCGTGATGGCGTGCTCCCCGCGCTGGCGTTCGGCGCCACGTGGGCGCTCTCCGAGTGGCTGCGCGGCGTGGTGTTCACGGGGTTTCCGTGGCTCGGCAGTGGCTATCCCCACACTGACGGCCCGCTGGCGGGCTTCGCGCCGCTGATCGGCGTCTATGGCATTTCCGCGCTGGCCGGGTTCATCGCGGCCTTGCTGGTGGCAGTCGTCGGCGCCATCGGTCGCCAGCGAAAAGCCCGAACCGCGGTGCTCGCCGGCGGACTCGCGGTAGGCGTGCTGGCCTGCGGCGCGGCGCTTGCGCCGATCCAGTACACCTCGCCCTTCGGACAACCGATCCATGTCCGGCTGCTGCAAGGCAATGTGGCCCAGGACATCAAGTTCGAACCCGAGGGCATCGAGCGATCGCTGGAGCTTTACCGCGACCTGATCACCGAGGCGCCGGCCGATCTGGTGGTCACGCCGGAGACCGCATTCCCGGTAATCCTGCAGGAACTGCCCGTCGAGATCGCCCGTGCGGTGCGTACCTTCATGGAAAAGACCGGCACCACGATCATCTTCGGCGCTGCCGGCGCCGATTCGCCGGTGGATTTCACCAACAGCGTGTTCGCGATCGGCCCGGAACAGGATCAGCTCTACCGCTACAACAAGCACCATCTGGTGCCATTCGGCGAGTTCATCCCGTTCGGCTTCCGCTGGTTCGTGGACATGATGAAAATGCCGCTAGGCGATTTCCGGCGCGGTACGCTGGACCAGCCAGCGGTTCCGGTGCGCGGCATTCATGTGGCACCGAATATCTGCTACGAGGATTTGTTCGGGGAGGAGATCGCGGCCACGCTGCGCCAGCAGGCAACACCGGCCAACGTGCTGGCCAATGTCACGAACCTGGCCTGGTTTGGCGACACGATCGCACTGGACCAGCACCTTCAAATCTCGCGGATGCGCGCGCTGGAAATGCGCAGGCCCATGCTGCGTGCCACGAATACGGGCATGACCGCCGTGGTGGCACCGGATGGCACGGTGCAGGCAAAGCTGCCGACGTTTCACGTGGGGACGCTGACCGCGACCGTGCAGGGCATGCAGGGCCTGACGCCTTACATCCGCTGGGGCAACGTGCCGGTGCTGATCGGCAGCCTGCTGGTGCTGTTGGTGGCCGCCCGCGCGCGACGCGCGCGCGGGTAGGCGAAACGACGGTGCGAAGCCTCGGGGCTTAGCCGATCACCGAAGTGGCGATCGAGACGGCCGCAGCGGCGGCCATCACAGCGATGGCGACGAGGTACGGTTTGCGAGACAGCAGCGACATGACCAATCCCAAGAAGTAAAGATGATGTTTCCCGGAGCGCCTTCCGGCCTGTGCATCGACCCACGCGGATAAGGGAGGCGGTTCCAGCCGCAGCCTGTTCGTTTTGTGTTCAGCCGCGTGCTTCAACTGTATACAAAAACGTTATCGGCACCTATAAGACGGTTCTGAAACCCCGGTCAGGATTTACCCGACCCGTTGCAAAAGCCCGACAGTGTCGCCAAGCATGATTCATGCCCCGCCCCCCCTGTTTCGACGTCGCTTGCGCGGGGGGCGACCCAAAAACCCGATAGAATTCAAGGTTTGGCAAACCCCGCGCGAGACGGCTCGCGCACTTGCCCGCCAGATTTCCTTTTCGTCTTCCTATGCTGACCTTCCAACAAATGATTCTGACCCTGCAGGCCTACTGGGACCGGCAGGGTTGCGCGCTGTTGCAACCGATCGATCTGGAGGTCGGCGCCGGGACGTCGCACGTGCACACCTTCCTGCGCGCCATCGGCCCGGAGCCGTGGCGTGCCGCATACGTGCAGCCGTCGCGCCGTCCCAAGGACGGCCGCTACGGCGAGAACCCCAACCGCCTGCAGCACTACTACCAGTACCAGGTGGTGCTCAAGCCGGCGCCCGAGAACATTCTCGAGCTGTACCTCGGCTCGCTCGAGGCGCTGGGCCTTGACCTGAAGCAGAACGACATCCGCTTCGTCGAGGACGACTGGGAAAATCCAACGCTCGGCGCATGGGGCCTGGGCTGGGAAGTCTGGCTCAACGGCATGGAAGTGACGCAGTTCACCTACTTCCAGCAGGTTGGCGGCATCGACTGCAAGCCGATCACCGGCGAAATCACCTACGGCATCGAGCGTCTGGCGATGTACCTGCAGAAGGTCGAGAACATCTACGACCTGGTCTGGACCGAATGGCAGGAGAACGGCGAGACGCGCCGCCTGACCTACGGTGACGTGTACCACCAGAACGAAGTGGAACAGTCCACCTATAACTTCGAGCACAGCAACACGGAAATCCTGTTCCGCCACTTTGCCGAGCACGAGAGCGAAGCCAAACGCCTGATGGGCGATACCGGCGAAAAGGCCGAAGGCGAGCAGGAGAAGGCCGCTGGCACACGCCTGGCGCTGCCGGCCTATGAGCAAGTGCTCAAGGCCGCCCACACCTTCAACCTGCTGGACGCGCGCGGCGCGATCTCCGTGACCGAGCGTGCCGCGTATATCGGGCGAATCCGCAATCTGTCGCGCCAGGTGGCGCAGGCCTACTACGACTCGCGGGAAGCGCTTGGCTTCCCGATGTGCAAGACCGAGGCCCGCGCATGACACCCCATCTGCGCGGCGTCTGTGCGATCGTCGCGTTGGCCGTGTCCGCCGTGGCGGTGTTCGGTGGCAGCGCCGACGCCCTGGCACGCACCGCATCGCCGCCAAGTCCGCAGGCGCTCTACCTGCCCGAGGACCTGAGCAATGTTTGCGAAGCCGACCAGCAGGCCCTGCAACTGGCCATCACGCGGCACTGGCGTCCGGCGCTCAAGTCAATCGACCAGTGGACGCAGCTCGTGCGGTCGTTCTCGTGCGACCTGTCGGGCTCGCGCGATCTCGGCTGGCACCGGGTGCCGCTGCGCGCCTATGAAAGCGCGATCCGCTACCCGCTGCAGTGGGCCGAGTGGGAAGACCACAACGGCCGGCCGCGCCGCACCGTGCGCACTTACTATTCGGCCGCGCAGCTTCCCGCCAAGATCGAGTTCTGGATCGGCGGACGCATCGACGAGATCCGTTATGACCGTCGTACGCAGCGGATCGACGCACGCTTTCCAGCCGCGGGTACCCGCGGCGCTTCCGGCGTGGCGGCGCAATGCGCCTACACCACGCTGCAATTCCGCCAGCAGAATGGCCTGTGGCTGCTGTCTGGCGTGGAACCCAATCTCTCGCCGCGCTGCTAAGCGCGCGCCCATACCTGTTGGATACGATTCATGTCGCAACCCATGACCGATTCGCTGCTGATCGAACTGTTCACTGAAGAACTGCCGCCGAAGGCGCTGGCACGCCTGGGCGAGGCCTTTGCCCAGGGCCTGTTCGACGGCCTCGGCGCGCGCGATCTGCTCGAAGCAGGCGCCACCGTTACGCCTTTCGCCACGCCGCGCCGCCTGGGCGCGCTGGTCTCC